>JBAXCM010000626.1:0-2472 GCA_037141475.1 Verrucomicrobiota bacterium
GAGCTGGATCGGTCTGGTTGAACTCAACCATGGCCTCACCCAGTGCAAATATGTCCACCTTATCCATAGGAGACCAAACCTGCCTTGCTTGAGCGACCCTTCATGCAGAATAAACCGTAGACGCTGTTTCACCGCCTCGGCCGGTCCAGTTGGAATGGAAATACACGCCGCGCGGCATGTCAACGCGCTCGTACTGGTGTGCGCCAAAAAAATCCCTCTGCGCCTGCAAGAGATTTGCCGGCAAGTTCGCGCTTCGGTATCCATCGTAGTAGGCCAGTGCGGAGGACATGGCGGGCAGTGGTATTCCGTTCGCTATTGCTTCGCCAAGCACCTTTCTCAATGAAAGCTGTGACTGTGCAACTGTTTCTGTAAAGAACGGATCCATTAGAAGATTGGTCAATTCCGGATTCAAATCAAAGGCGGCCTTTATCTTCACCAGCAGCACCGAACGAATAATGCAGCCGCCGCGCCACATGAGTGCTATACCGCCGTAGTTCAATTTCCAACCGAAATCCATCGCCGCGGCACGCATCAGTTGATAGCCTTGCGCGTAGGAAATGATTTTTGCCGCATACAAAGCTTTCCCGATTTCATTGATAAAGGCTTTCTTGTTACCGGAAAAATGGGCTTCGGGTCCCTTCAATGCGCTTGAAGCCAGTACTCTCTCATCCTTCAAGGAAGAGAGTACGCGCGCAAAAACTGCCTCGGTTATCAGCGTCAGCGGCGCTGCGACGTCAAGTGCTGTCGCTACCGCCCATTTTCCGGTTCCCTTCTGACCCGCCGTGTCCAGAATATTGTCGAGCAAGGCTCGGCCGTCATCCTCTCTGACCGCCAGAATATCTCTGGTAATTTCAATCAAATAGCTTTCCAGGTCTCCTTCGCTCCACTCCTTGAACACGGCATGCATTTCGTCCGCTGTCATGCCCAACAGAGTTCGCATCACGTCATAGACCTCGCATATGAGCTGCATGTCGCCATATTCAATTCCGTTGTGAACCATTTTGATGAAATGGCCAGATCCCTCTTCACCAATCCAGTCGCAACATGGAACCCCGTTGTCAACCTTTGCAGCGATAGCTTGAAAGATCGGCCTGACACTTTGCCATGCAGCAACAGAGCCTCCCGGCATGATCGAAGGGCCCGACAAGGCGCCTTCTTCACCACCAGACACGCCTGCTCCCACATACAGCAGACCCTTGCCTTCAAGCATCCTGGTTCTTCGTGAAGTATCTGAAAAATGGGAATTTCCCCCGTCAATGATGATGTCCCCCTCGTCAAGAAAAGCGATCAGCACTTCAATGATTTCATCAACCGGCTTTCCTGCAGGGATCATCAACATGATCTTTCTCGGTAGCTCAAGAGACCCGATGAGTTCCTGGATTGAAGAACATCCGCGAATCTGTTTGCCGTGACCTCTACCAGAGACAAATTTTTCAACCTTTTCCCTTGAAGCGTCAAAGACTGAAACGGCGAGCCCTTTTCCTGCCATATTGAGGGCAAGGTTCTCACCCATCAATCCCACACCTATGAGTCCTACTTGAGAGGGCATACCAGTTCTTTTCGATAAATTGAGTCGTTCGCAGTGGCCGATCTGCTCTTTTTGCGCAGCCAGTTGAAGCAATCATAAGTCCAGTGCAGATTAGACTTGCACCAATTGATCGCTAAGATAGCGCCATCCATTTTGAGAACCCTCAATGATTCCGGTTCAGACATCCGCGCCATCCCCATCATCCGGTCATCGCCGGGAGGGTTTGTGGATCGTCGTCATGGGGGTCTCGGGGTGCGGTAAGTCCACACTGGCCCAGCACCTGGCCGACGCGCTGAAGCTGACTTTCATCGAAGGTGATCAGTTTCATCCGCCAGAAAACATACAAAAAATGAGCCTCGGAACAGCGCTGGATGACGCCGACCGGGAAGGATGGCTGGATCGTCTCGGCGCCGAATTGCTGGGTCATCCCGGTGGGGCGGTCCTGGCATGTTCTGCGCTCAAGCGTGCCTATCGGGCGCGCCTTCGCCAAGCGGTTCCGCTGCTCTGCTTCGCGCATCTCAGCGTCACGCAGGAACTCGCGAACGCACGGGTACAAGCGCGACTCGGGGGGCATCCATTCCCCAGCAGCCTGGTGGCAAGCCAATTTGCGACCCTGGAGGATCCTCGCGGAGAGGAATGCGTGCTTGAGTTGGATGGTGCGATGGCGCCGTCCGTGTTGTGCGCCAGGACCATCAACTGGATTGATGCCCAGGGGTTTCGGTCAAACGCCAAACGATGAATCAGGCACAAAGTCAAACGCAGCTCATCGCACTCGACTGGGGTACGTCCTCGTTGCGGGCTTATCGTCTCGGTGCTGCCGGTCGGGTATTGGAGTTGCGCTCCTTGCCGTGGGGCGTGATGAAGCTGCCGCAGGTCGTGCCACCCGAAAATTCCGGCACCGATGCAAAGGCGGGCTTTGAGCTGGCTTTTGAAGAGGCTTGCGG
>JBAXCM010000627.1:0-2458 GCA_037141475.1 Verrucomicrobiota bacterium
CGCCTCTACCGGCTGTGAAGCCTGTGCCGCCCTCCACCGAAAGCTGATTATCGCCGCCCATCCACCCCGTGCGACCGACGCCGCCGCCATCGGCATGATGGTGGCGGCCAACATCCTGTTCGCGTTCAACGATGTGTGGCTGCGCCGGATTGCGGACGACATCGGCATCATACAAACGGTGTGGGGCCGTTCGGTGCTGTTTCTTGCCATCATGCTGGTCACCATGCGGCGTGGCGACTGGGCGGCCGCGCTGGGCACGCCAAAACCCCATCTGCAAATCATCCGCGGCACCTTTCCCGTGATCGGCGCGGTGTTGATGATCGCGGCGATGGGCCTCATTCCGGTGGCCGACGCCACAGCGATGTTTTTTCTCTCGCCGCTGTTGGCGTCGCTACTGGCAATGCCGCTCTTGCGTGAAAAGATGAGCAACGACCGCTGGCTCGCCCTCGCACTCGGCATGGCGGGCATGCTGATCATCGTCCAACCGGGCCAGAGTGTTTTTCAACTGGGGCATGTATGGGCGCTGACCTGCGCGGGCGTGATCGCCTTCTACCAGATCTTCACCGCCTTTGTGACGCGCCACGCCAATGCCAGAACCACGCTGTTGTTCATGGCCGCCACCGCCAGCCTCGTCACCAGCTGCATGGTGCCCTTTGTCTGGCACAGCCCGGACGCCATGAGCTGGCTGCAATTGCTCGGTACCAGTCTGATCTACGCGGTCGGCCATGGCATGTACATCGTTGCCCATGGCCGCACCGAGACGACACGACTGGCACCGTTTATTTACACCCAGCTATTTGGCACGCTGGCCGCAGGCTGGCTGTTCTACAGCCAGGTGCCGCAACTCTATACGGCGCTGGGCGCGGCCTGCATTGCTCTGGGCGGCTGCATCATGCTGCTCAAGCGTCAGCGTCACAGCTGACAGAAGTGGCCCCGAAAATTTGAACGGCACTATAAGTGGAAACTCCGCGCACAATGCTGTTCCGAAGACGGACTGGCGAGAAGGAGTTTTCAATGGTCAAGAAATCTGCACGGCGCACACGCCGTACGCACACGGCAGTATTCAAAGCTCGAGTCGCGCTAGCGGCACTACGCGAAGACCGAACTCTTGCGGAACTTTGCAAGGAGTTCGAGTTGCATCCTAACCAGATCACCGAGTGGAAGCGACAGTTGAGCGAGCGTGCGGCTGATGTTTTTGGCGGTGCTGATGCTCCGGCACCGGTTGATCTGGCGCCGCTGCATGCCAAGATTGGCCAACTCGCACTGGAGAATGATTTTTTGGAAAACGCGCTCACCAAAGCGGGATTGCTGAGCGCAAAACCATGATTGACCGTAGTCACGAACTGAGTGTCACCCGACAGGCGGCGTTGCTGAAGATAAGCCGAGGCACCGTGTATTACTTGCCTCGAGCGGTCAGCGCGGCAGATCTGCTGCTCATGCGCCGGATTGATCAACTGCATCTGGAACACCCGTTCATGGGCGCACGTATGCTGCGGCGCCAACTGGCCCGCGAAAGCCTCTACGCGGGTCGGCGACATATACGGACACTGATGTTGCGCATGGGCATTGATGCGCTGGCGCCGCAGCCGGGCACTAGCAAAGTCCAGCCCGGACACAAGATTTATCCGTATCTGCTGCGCCAGTTGGCAATTGTCCGCGCCAACCAAGTCTGGGCTCTGGACACGACCTACATTCCGATGGCGCGCGGCTTCGTCTATCTCACGGCCGTCGTTGATGTGGCCAGCCGCCGCGTGCTCGCCCACAAGGTTGCCATTACGCTGGAGGCCTGCCACGCCCGGGAGGTCATCGAGCAGGCGTTTGTCAGATATGGCACGCCGGAGATCGTCAATACCGATCAGGGCAGTCAGTTTACGTCCACCGAATTCACTAATGTGGTGCTGGCAAAAGGTTGCCGGTTGTCGATGGATGGCCGCGGTGCCTGGCGCGACAACGTCTTCGTTGAACGAGTGTGGCGCAGCGTGAAATACGAACGGGTTTATCTCAAGGCCTATGATAGCGTGAGCGCCGCGCGGGCTGATATTGCGGATTACTTCCGTTGGTATAACGCCGATCGCGCACATTCCAGCCTCGATGATGTTACGCCTGAACAGGCTTACCTTGAATTGCTACCCAAGCTCGTGAGAGCCGCATAGAATGAAAACTACGGCGTGCCCCGCGTTAGTCGTCAACATTGACTGCGCTTCGCCCAAACTAACCCGCTCGGATTCCACTTATAAATCGGGGAATTCTGTTCAAACAAGTGGGGCCACTTCTCGCTTTGAACCGCAACAATCGAAATATAAACCAATGATTCTTAGAAGAAATATTAAAAATGAAGTTTTTTTGTCGGTAAAAATCGTTCGGGTTTTTGTATTTTCAGTAGGAATTTCTTTGGGCTTTTCTTATTTTGTCTATGCCCTGGGTTATGTCATTGTTCAGTTTCTGAGTGCGGACCGCC
>JBAXCM010000628.1:0-2453 GCA_037141475.1 Verrucomicrobiota bacterium
CCGACGATCACGGCTGGCAATATCAGTACGGCTTCAGCCACCAGCACCTGGCTCAAGCCCAATGGCACGCTCGGCAGCTCGATCCTCGTCGGCGGCTCGCCGGCGGCCACCATCAGCAATCCGGCCGTGCTGATGGGCGATACCTATTTCACGATGAATTACCGCCTCAAGGTGAGCGGCCAGGCTGCCGATGCGGGTTGGTCCGGGTGGACGCCGCCGGCCTTGGTCGAGGGCTGGATCAAGCGAGTGTTGGCCAAGATCACCCCGTTCAACCAGCGCATGAGTGATCTCTACAACAGCGAGATCAACACCGATGTCTCGATGCTCACCCAGGCCGGTAAACGCTGGGAGGGCGACGTCGCGCTGAATCTTGAAAATATCAATAACGTCGGGTTGATCGAGATTTACGAAACCGTGCTCAACCGCGGCAAGAGCTTCACCATCGGCTCGGGCATCGACTTCGCCTCGGCCAACAACGGCCTGATGCTCGCGGCGGGTTATTTGAATGACCTCTACACAATCCTCGGTAACGAGGCTTACGCCGACGCCGCCAACCCGACCATCTCGATCGACGACCAGACGACGGTCACCGAGGTGAACACCAGCCGCTTTTCCTTCGAAGGCCAGGTGGCCAGTTCGCTGGAGGAGGAACTGGCGCTGCTCAAGGGCCGCGATGACTTCGCCAACCCCGGCGTAACCGCCGCCCCCGCCTACAACCGCCTGTGGTGGAACTACACCCGCGGCATCAACAGCGGCGAGGTGCTTTACGCCACCAATTATAACATCAAGGAACAGACCGGCAGCAGCACCGCCAACGGCGTGGTCGATGCGGCGGACGCCCAGCGGATGTTCCCGCAGGGCCACGGCGATGCCTACGGCCACTACCTCACCGCACTCACCGGCTACTACCAATTGCTCGAAGATCCATACTTCTCCTGGGTGACCTCGGCGGAGGATGTGACCGTGCTCGGCAAGTCGGTGCAAATCGACTACAAGGATGAACGGAAATTTGCCGCCGCCGCCGCCAACGTCGCCAGCAGCGCGCGGCAGATCGTGGCGCTGGTGCACCGCCAGAACTACCAGGACGACCCCGCCAGCGGTTGGAGCCAGTTCCGCGATGGCAAGCTCAACCCGCGCAGCGGCGTGACGCGCAACCAAGGGTTGGACGAGTGGGTATCGCGCAGTGCGCAAGCCAGTTATGTCAACTGGGTCACGGGCAACACCCTGCTGCCTGACAAGGACAGCAATCCAAACCACAGCGGCGTGCAGATCATCGACCGCACGACCGTGCCCGAACTCAACAATCTGGCCAGCGCGGGCAATGACTTCCAAGCCACCATCGACAGCGCCAACGCCCACCTCAACCCGCTGGGCCTGAGCCCGAATGCGATCGCGTTTGATATTTCGCCCTCACAGTTGCAGGCCGGCCACTCGCACTTCGAGCAGATCTACGACCGCGCGCTGCGGGCGACGCTCAACGCCAAGGGTGCCTTCAATCAGGCAGCCAAGATGTCGCGTTTGCTCCGCAACCAGCAGAATCAGATCAGCGATTCCACCACCGCCTATGTCGATCAGGAGTTTGCGTTCACCAGACAACTCATCGACATATTTGGTAAACCTTACGGCGGCGACATCGGCGTGGGCAAAACGTTTTCCCAGGACTACGCCGGGCCGGATCTTTACAATTTCTACGTGGTGGATCGCCCGACCGATTTGGTCGATGTCTCGAAGGCGGTCACCCTCACGCTCAATGTGCCCACCGGCATCGCGGATTTCACCGGGGATTCCATCAGTGACATCACTCTCGACGGGATCACTCCGACCCACTCGGTGAGCAAGACGGTGACCATTCAGCCCAACAAAAACCTGCTGTGGGCCAGCGAATGGGGCGGCAGCACGATCGGCCAGCGTGCCAGTGTCGGGCGCATCCAGCAGTCGCTGCTCGATTCCTATCAGGCGCAGTTGGCGCTGCTGGAAAGCAAGCAGAAGCTGCAAGTGCTCAATACCCGCTTCAAGCGCGGGTTCCAGTTGTTCAATGAGATGGTGACGATGCACGCCAGCAGCCAATCCACCCGTGCCGATGCCACTGCGGCGATCACAAAGTTGCTGACCACCCAAGCGACCTTGCAGTCGCTGGCGGATTTCGGCGATGCGGTCGCGAGCAATGCCTATAATTTTGGCGAGGCTTTGGCGGAAGCCTTTCCAAAGGAAATCGGTCTGGCCACCGATGTAACCTCACCTGCGCGAAGCTCGGCCAAATTCGTCGCTGCGATCATCGCACAAGTCTCCGGCTTGGCCGCCGTCATTGAACGCAAGGTGGCCAATGCGCTGGGACCGCAGATTACGGAACTTTCCAGCAATCTTGACAAGGATCTGGAAGCTCTCAGTTTCAGCTACGAGGAGAAACAACAGATCTACGAGTTCGAGCTGGTTTACCGTGACCTGCTCTCGGC
>JBAXCM010000629.1:0-2446 GCA_037141475.1 Verrucomicrobiota bacterium
GCCTCCCACACCCTCACCGCCGCCACCTATGCCCTCAACGGCGGCTCAATCATTAATGCCAACCTCGGCAGCGGCAGCGTCACCACCAATGGCACCGTCGCCCTCAACGGCACCAGCGGTGCCGCCACCTTCCACGTCCAAACCGGCACCACCACCCTGGGTGCCGCAGAACGCTTGTTGGATAGCAGTGCGGTGACCATCGATGCGCCGGGGACCCTCAAGCTCGGCGGCGATGAGAAAATCGGCACCTTGGCTGGCGCAGGCAACCTGCAGAATTCAGGCTTCCGTCTCACCCTTGACGGTGGAAACTTCTCCGGGGTGATATCCGGCAGCGGCGGTCTGACCAAGGTATCAGGCGGCACCCTCGTCCTCTCCGGTGCCAACACTTACACCGGCACCACCCTTGTCAGCAGCGGTGGCCTCGAGATTTCCGGCTCGCTAACTAGCAGCTCCATCAACACGACCAACGGCGCCACCCTTACCGTGGACACCGGCAGTTCCATCACGGCTGACGTTCTAACGGTGCTTGGCACCCTCACCGTGACCGATAGTTCGACCCTCAATTACACCACCCTCACCGGCAGCGGCGTCATCAACAACACAGGCCATGTCTTCGTCAACCGCGCCGGATCCACCATCAAGGGCTTTCTCACCTTCACTGGCGATTACTCGAACCTAGGCACGTTCGCCCCGGGCAATTCCCCGGGCCTCATCACCATCGGCGGCAACTACTCCGAGGCCGGCACTTTCCAAGCTGAACTCGAAACCACCACCCCGATCACCGGCCACGACCAGGTGCGCGTCGGTGGTAGCGCCACCCTCCTGCCCAGCTCCTCCCTCATCGTCCAAACCTATAACAATGTGTTGCCCGTTCGTGGTAATATCTATCAGGTCATCGCCAACTCCACCGGCGGCATCAAACCGGTCACGGGTACCTTCGGAGCCGTGACATTCGACGCCGATGGTGCCAGTGGCCCGGGCCTGCCCGTCGTCAACGCGGCCGTGCTCTTTGACCAAGCAACCGGCCGGGTGATCACCACCGGCCTCAACAAAGCCACCAGCACGTTCGCCGATCTCGGAGCCACCCCCAATCAGCGGCGGGCGGCCGGCGCGCTCTTTGCCACAGCCACCGGCTTGGTCGGCCCTAACCAGATCAACACCACCAACAGCGCCGGATCACTCGCCCTCCAACTCGTCACAGCCCACGGCAACTTTGCTGGCAACCTCGCCTGCTTCACCCCGGAATTCTACGGTGCCCTCAGTGACTACGCGCTGGCCAACGACCTCTCAGTCACCAATCTGCTCCACGACCGGGTCGGCGCTCTAACCAACATGCCGGGGACCTCGGCCGATGGCTTCGACCTCTACTCCGGCATGATGCAGCAGCACCTGAATGCCGCCGGCCAAACCGCCGTCAACCGCACGGACTCCTACGTCGGTGGGGACTACACCGTTTCCAAGGACCTGTCTGTGGGCCTCTTGGCAACCTATGACAACGGCGACTTGTCCGCCACCTACGGCCGTGGGGACGTGGACGGAATGGGCGGCAACGCATATTTCAAAACCAACCTAAACCCACTCTTCAGCTTGGTTGGACGGGCCGGCTATGAATCCTATCATTACAGCATGCATCGCTTCACAACCGACACCGTGCTGGCCTACGGCGACACTCATAGCGACGTGTACACCGGCAGCCTGGGCGTTGACTATGTGGGCTGGACGTGGGGCAATTTGAGCTTGGCACCCCGGGCCGACGTCACCTATTCGCATGCCTCGGTGAATGGCTTCACTGAGACCGGAGCCAACGACCGTCTGGCGCTTGGCGGATTCAGTGCCGAGCGTTTGGCCGCCCAACTCGGTGGCTCACTCATCTGGACCACCAAGTTGGCGGGCCACCCATTGAGCGTCGAGGTGAATGCCGGCATCGAGCAACTCCTCATCGATAACAAGGACAACCAACGCGCCACGGTGGTCGCATCTCCCAGCACCAGCTTTAGCCAAACGTTTACCGATAACGCCTTGACCAGCGCCAGCTACGGCCTGCGAGTAGGTTATGGGGTTACTAACAACGCCAGCATCTACGCCGGCTACGAGGGCCGCATCAGCGCAGACTCCAGTGGCAGCGCCAACCTGGGCCTGCGCGTCGGCTTCTGACGAGTATTCCGGCTTGCAATCGGCAGCAGCAGCGGCTTGCCTGCGGGTGACATGGCGGATTCTCAGATGCGGCGACCGGAGCGACTCGACGGGCTCACACCCGTCGAGGTAGCTCGGCTTCTGAGGCACTTGCCGGGATTGGTGTTTTTCGATACAGCGGGCCATCTGCCGGGCAGCGGAGGGCCTGCGGTTTCGCTCATTGCAGCGCGACCGCTGCGGGAACATTGCGGAAATATTGCCGCCGCCACTGACCTAGCGGCCCTGCGTGCAGCTTTAGCAGGCAGGCCGCAAG
>JBAXCM010000630.1:0-2445 GCA_037141475.1 Verrucomicrobiota bacterium
TCAAGCTTCGGCTGGGTCGGCGGCAGTTTCGCCGCTTTCTCCGTATCGATATACTCGGCCAGATCGCGCATGGCAATGACATGGTAATTGTTATCCTTGCAATAATCGACCATGTCTTCGAACAGATCCGGATCGGTTCCGACGCCGGCATGTTCCATATCCGGCGTACCATGGAAAGTGAGCACCACCACCCGGCCGGCCGTGGCCTGTTGCACCGCACTGATGAAGCCCTCGATGGTCATGCCCACGCCGCCCACAGCAAACGACGGGACGTCCAGCGGGTGGTCCACGGCGGGTCGATAGACGCGACCATAGCCGCCGCGTCCGAAAGTATATCCCCAACTGCTCAAGAGCGGATAGAATTTTGGATTAACAACATAGAACGGCCAAGCGAGCGTTGTCGGTCTGGGAATCTGGTTGGCGATCGCCTCGTCTTCCAGGGTCCAGATATAGGCTTTGAGACCGCCTTCATCCGTATGCGACAGTTGCCCATGCCCCCGGGTGTGATTGCCGATCTCGAAGCCATCATCGGCCATGCCCTTGATTTGCCGCCACGTCATGTACCAGTCCTTGCGCTCGCGGAATCCATAGGCGTCCGAAACATAAAACGTGCCACCAAAACCATGTTTCTTGAGGATCGGGGCGGCGATCGTCGCGCCGCTAAGGCAGCCGTCGTCAAAAGTGAACACCACCGTCTTGTCCGGGATGGGCTTCTTGATGATTCCCGTGGGGTCGTCGGCCTGCGCCGACTCGGCTTGCCCGATGGCCGGGCCTCCAACCAGCATGGCACAAATCGCCCCCGTTCGTATTTTACTGATCATGGTGTTACTTTTGCGTTTCATTAGATTTTTTGTTTTTTGTTTTTTTGTTAAGCGTTCTCTATCAACTCACTGCGCGCTCATCAGTCGCACCGGGCCGAGCAGGCCGGAATCCCCCAACGAATCCGCGGCTTGCGTCACGTTCGCCGTGAGCAGTCCCGTCAATACCGTAGTAAGGATCCGCTCACCTTTCATGGTCATTGCCTTTCAGCGCCCGCTTGTTCGATTCTCTCTTTTGGATCTTCTGAGAACAGTAGCGAGATGTCCAACTTACGTAGTTCGGGGTGTTCGAAATCTACCGCAAGCGGAGGTTGCTTGCCTATTTTAAACGTTCCCGTGTGGGGACCTTCCAGCTTGAAATCGCTGTCAACAACCGGTCCAATCACATCGTCAAGGCACACGATCTCTTTGGCGGACACACTGAATGCATAGGTTGTGGAATGCCATGGCGAATGTCCCGCTGAGCTTTTCGTCGTAAATACGAGAAATTTGGAGTCTGCAGTCCATTTAATCTCCGCAGGAAGACGCCCTTCTTCGTCAAAGGCAAAATATAGCTCGCCCAACCTTGCGTCTTTTTTCCTATCTTCAAATGGGAATATCATCAGTCGCGAGTTATCGAATGAACTGTCCCAAATGCGATGATTAGAGGGCATGCGACGTATGACGCAACAATAGCTTCCGTCTGGCGATTCTGATCTCCAGACTCCGACGAATTGCTCCTCCTCGGTTGTAGCATTGGCCTGAGCAAAGGCGATAAGGGGTGCCAAAAGGGCGAGTGTTACGTATTTCATAATTGTATCGGTTTATTTTCCTTACTTCGCCGTGATCGGTGTCACAGGAAGCAGATCGAGGATGACATGGGCATAAAGCCGGTGGCCGAAATCGTTGGGATGGTTGACGTTGTTGCCGCTGATATCCGAGAAGTTCTTACTCTTGAGGATTTCGATCCAAGGCGTCGTCACATCGGCCAGCGCCATATTTTCTTTCACCAGCTCGCCCAGGAATTTGGCTTTCCAAACGAAACCCTCGGCACCGGCAAAGAGCGGATTCATCGTCATGGGGGAGACCATCACGATGTCGGCATCAGGATTCTGGGCGATGACATCATCGCGCATTTTGGTCATCTTCTTGTCGTAGCTGCCGCCGTCATTCATGCCGAAGGCGAGGAAGACCAGGTCCGGTTTCTCCGCCGTCACCTTGGGAACCATCTCAACCCCCCAGCCGGCTTCCGTGCCGGCGACGCCGAAATTCACCAGCGTCACCTTCGAGCCGAAACGCTTCTGGAGCGTGTTGGCGACCAACTGCGGATAGCAGGGCTGATAGGGCTCCGCCAGGGAGGGCTCGAACCCTGAAGCATTGAATCCCTGGGTGATACTGTCGCCCAGGGCCACCAGCTTGATCGGCTGCTTGGCACGGAGCTTGGCCAGCACGCGCTTGAGCCGTTCGGGCTGTGGCTTATACGGCACGGGCCAGGGATCGGTCTTACGCCAATACGACACCTGCATCTGCAGATCATGGAAGAACCGGCCCTCGGAATGCAGGACGGTGGCAAACATGTTAGGGCTATCCTTTGGCGGCATCATCTGCGCGTGCGTCTTGAACGGAATGCGCGAGTTAGGCGTCAACT
>JBAXCM010000631.1:0-2436 GCA_037141475.1 Verrucomicrobiota bacterium
ATCGATGACGGTGAATGTGACGCATGTGAATCATGCGCCCATCTCCTCCGGAGGTTTGGCGGTCTTGGCATCAGGCAGCGTCAAGACGTTCGCTGCTGGCGACTTCCAGTTTTCGGATGTGGATGCCGGCGACACGCTGAGTGCGATCAAGATCATCTCTCTCCCGGCCCATGGCACACTCAACCTGGGCGGCACACCCATCGCCTCAGTCCCGAGCGCGGCCATTCCACTGACCAGTATCCCGACACTCACCTACACGCCAGCAGCGAACTACAGCGGAGCGGACGCGTTCAATTTCCAGGTGAGCGATGGGATCGTCTTCAGCGCGGATGCCACCATGGCGGTGACCCTCAATTATGCGAAATACATCACCGTGCAGAACGGCAGCTTCGAGATCACCAACCCTGGAGACAATACATGGTCAGATGGCAATTGGATGTATATTCCATCCCCGTGGACTGCCAACATGGGCGGCTACGGCCGGATTAGATATAGTTCTGCGGGTGGCGTCCCTGTTCTCACCGGCGGCGGCACTTGGATCGCCAATATGACTGATGCGGGGTATGATGTGCTCACTCAGAATCTCGGGTCGCAAACCTTCAGCGCGGGAGACACCATTTCGGTGACGTTCTATGTGTGCAGAGATAGTCTTGGAAGTGGGGTATTGCAGGCGTCATTCCTGGTCGGTGCCACCACCTACAGCCAAACCTTTGATACGTCCACCCAGGCTGTCAACACCTGGCAGAGCTACACGTTGACCGCAACAATTCCGACCGCGGTCACGGCCAATCTTAGCCTGAAATTCAGCAATGTGAGCGGTAGGGCGGGATGGCTCGACAACGTCGGCAATGTCGGCGTGATGGCAGCCAGCAGCAGCACGCCGGTCATCACCCTGGCGGATACGTTGGGCGCGGTGAACACCACCTATGGCACAGCCTCGGCCACGCCGACGAGCTTCCATGTGGCCGGCAGCGCGCTCTCTGGCAATTTGACGGTTACACCGCCGGCCGGTTATGAAGTGTCCCTCAGCAGCGGCACGGGCTACACCACTAGTCTGACAATCACTGCCAGCGGCACGCTGGCCAGCACCCAGGTGTATGCGCGGTTGGCGGCCACTGCGGGTGTGGCCAGTTCGCCCTATGCAGGCAATATCTCGGTTTCTGGTGGCGGCGCAAGCTCCAAAACCATCGCTGCCGCCTCCAGCACCGTCGCCAAGGCGACTCCGGTGGTGGTGGTGACGCCCTACACGGTGACGTATGACGGCTACCCGCACACGGCGACGGTGACGTCCATCACCGGTGTGAACGGCCAGACGGGGGCGGCGGTCGGCTCGGTCACGTTGACTACGACGCACACCACCGCCGGGACGTATGCCACCGATTCCTGGAGCTTCACTGGCACCGCCAACTACAACAACATCGGCAGCACGACCCTCACCGACACGATCAACAAGGCGACTCCCACCGCCACGCTGGCGGTGAGCAACTCGCCCGTGACCTACGACCGCACGGCCAAGATGGCCACTGTCAGTATCACGACCAGCTCGGGGCCGGGCGCGGTGCAGAACGTCCTAACAGGCGGTGCGGCCACCCAGACCGCCGCCGGCACCTACGCGGTGACGGCCAACTTTGTGCCGACCGATACGACCAACTACAACGCGCTCACCGGGCTCTCTGCGGGTAACTTCGTCATCACGGCCGCAACCTACGCCAGTTGGGCCACCACCAACGGCGTGACCGGCGGCGTGACCGGTGATCCCAACCATGACGGGGTGCAAAACGGCGTCGCGTATTTCATGGGGGTGACCGGTCCCGCCGCCAACCCGGCTCCGGACGCGGGCCGGAAAGTGACCTGGACCAATGGCGGCAATATCCCGAGTACCGCCTACGGCACCCAGTTTGTCGTGCAAACTTCGCCGGATCTCGTGACTTGGACGCCGGTTGCCGGCACCGATCCGAAGCTCAGCAACACCGCCGGATCGGTTTCCTACACCTTGCCACCCGGCGCGGGCAAGACCTTCGTCCGGTTGGTGGTAACGCCTAACTGAGAGTCGCGGCTTCGGGCAACCAGCACGATGATCCCGGGGCAGCCACCTGCAATCTGGGTTCCAGCGGGATGCGCGGCTGGATCTATCTGAAACCGGCGACCCGCTGCGATGGCCTGGCATGCGGGAATGCGCCAGGCCGCCGCTCTTCTGTGACCCCCTTCCGGGATCGTTTCTCAATGCCACACCGGCCCGATCATCCCGCCCTCGACGAACTTGGCCTCGTAAAACGTCTTGTGGCGAGCTCGCTTGCCGCAGGCCATCTGATTCGCCCAGCGCACGGCACTCCGCACCAACGGGGCCGGGTCCCAGTGGAAGCAGGAAATCGGTGGCTCATACCAGGCGAAAAGCGGATCGGGATCATCGCAGATGAGGGAAACATGCTCCGGGGC
>JBAXCM010000632.1:0-2434 GCA_037141475.1 Verrucomicrobiota bacterium
GAATTGGGGGAGGCACCGGTGAATGTAGTCAGATTCAGTGTGCCGGCGTTGACGGTGGTGTTGCCGGTATAGGTGTTGCCGGCGGAGAGCTTGAGGGTTGATGTGCCGGTGGCTTGGGTGAAGCCGTAGGAACCGCCGCTTTCCGAGATCGGCCCGGTGATTGCTAGAATCCGGCCAATGTTCCAAGTCGGGTTGCTGCCGAGAAGTTGCACGTTGGAACTGATCACCGAAGTATCCTGGTTGCCGCCCACTGTCAGGTTGCCGTTGGCCCCGGCACTTCCGAGTTGCAAAGTACCGCCATTGAGTGTGAGGACCGTGGAGTTGGTGGTGATGGTGAAACTCTTCGCCCTAACCGACGAGGTGATGGTCACGACGTTGGCCCCTGCGGTTTGGAAAAACGCATCGTCATCGTTGGCCCAGCTCACCAGCGGACTGCTGCCGCCCGTAGCGGTGCTCCACAGCGTGGTGCTGCCGGTGTCCCAGTTGCCGTTGCCGAACTGGAGGTTTGCGGTGGTGGCGGTGTCCCAGTACTTGCTCGCGGCCATGGCCGGAACCACACAGGCCAGGGCTGTGAGGGCGAATGAGGCACTCGCCAGCCAGCGACCGGACCTCCTGTTGGGTTTTTGAATACGGGTGTTAGGTTTCATGTTTTTGACTTCTGATTGGGCTAAAGTGCGAACTGGGTCTATTGACGCCAACTGAGACACGAGGCACAATGCGGCCCGTGGGGGAGAGTTGGGTTATTGGGGGGTTTAGTGAAATACGAGCCTGAGACTGAATCCCGATGCCGGGATGCCGATGCAGGGTGCAAACTTCATGCTTATGCAAACAGTAAACTAGGTGATGAGGCAATGTCTAATAAGCGAAATTCATGTCTTTTTTACGAAATGATTTGTTAGGCATGCCTCGGTCGGAACCCGCAAAAAGTTGGACATTGTGCTTGAAGCCGGTGTCTGAAAACCGGACTCTGCGGCCGAAGTTGTCCGATTCACCCACAACCAACCAATCAACGAACCCGAACTGACTATGAAATCTACCGCCCTGTTTTTCATCGCCGCACTGAGCAGCTGCGCGCTGGCTGCTGAAGCCCCCAAGGCCGCCCCGGCAAAAGCGGTGGCCCCCAAAGGCGAAGCATTTGGCAAGACCACCGACGGAACCGCTGTGGAGGTGTTCACCCTAACCAACAGCAATGGCGTAAAACTCCGTGCCATGACTTATGGTGCCATCGTGCTGAGCCTCGAGACGCCAGATCGCGACGGCAAGCTCGCCGACATCGTGCTCGGCTACAACACGGTGGACGAGTACATCGCGGATACGCCCTATTTCGGGGCGATTGTTGGCCGCTATGGCAACCGGATCGCCAATGGCAAGTTCAGCCTCAATGGGAAGGACTACACGCTGGCCACCAACAACGATCCCGGTGGCATCAAGTGTTCGCTGCACGGTGGCCTGAAGGGCTTCGACAAGGTCGTTTGGAAAGGCGAAGGACTTCTCAACAAGGATGGTTCGCAAGGGGTGAAGTTCACCTATGTGAGCAAGGACGGCGAGGAAGGTTATCCCGGCAACCTCAGCCTGAGTGTCACCTATTCTCTGAGTAGTAAGAACGAGTGGAAGATCGAGTATGCGGCGACCACGGACAAGGCGACGCCGGTGAACGTCACTCAGCACAGTTATTTCAACCTAAAAGGTGAAGGCAATGGCGATATCCTTGACCACGAATTGATGCTCGCAGCCGCTAAATACACCCCGGTAACCGCCGGCCTGATCCCCACCGGAAAGTTCGCCCCAGTGGCGGGCACACCGTTTGACTTCACCAAACCGATGGCCATCGGCGCACGCGTCAATGCCGAGGATGAGCAAATGAAATTCGGCGGTGGCTATGACCACAACTGGGTGCTCGACAACCAGAGTGGCGAGCTCACGCTGGCTGCCAAAGTGTACGAACCAAGCAGCGGCCGCACCATGGAAGTGCTCACCACCGAACCGGGGATCCAATTTTATTGCGGCAATTTCCTCGATGGCAAGCTCACTGGCAAGTCCGGCAAGAAGTATGAGCTGCGCAACGGCATGTGCCTCGAAACCCAGCATTATCCGGATTCACCTAACCAATCGACATTCCCCAGCACCATTCTCAAGCCCGGCAAGTCGCTCAAGAGCACGACGATCTACCGCTTCGGCAGCAAGAAGTGACGTGGCAAGGGACACCTGATTGGCATCGGCGCTCATAGACACGCCGCTACAAGACATCCTTCGATGTTGTCTCCCTGCTTTGAATCGACGGGTAAGCGGCCTGCAGTTCCGGAAAATGGGCTGGCACTTTTCAGCAACAGAACCCGGCGCTGGCTAAGGGGGTGGAAGATCAAATCGATGGGGTCAGTCCTCGCATGGTAACATTTTTTGGAGGCATTGCGCTTCTGCCCACAGCTGACAGTTA
>JBAXCM010000633.1:0-2432 GCA_037141475.1 Verrucomicrobiota bacterium
CATCCAAATCATGTGAAAGGTGTTTTTTCAGCTTTACACTTTTTTCACGTCGAAATTGGCTAGAAATCGGGCGTTTCAGGCGGGTGATTCGAGCGGCATTCCTACAGCCATAAGGGATAGAGGCACTTCCGGCATGTCCGACGGATGGGGGGGTGGCGCTCTAACAGAGGTGTAAAGTTAGTAAAGTTGGAGCCCGGAAAGTGTAAAGGAGAACCGGTTTTTGTGGCGGGACATCCGTGGGTGGCGGCGGTCAGGAATCCGGCTCGTCCGGGAAGAAAATCCGGGGTTGCCACCCGAGTTGCGCCCCGACGGCCGTGATCGACGCGAGGGTTTCCGGCACGTCCGCCGGATGGGGCGCTTGGTGGTCCACCAGTGGCGTGGCGGCATTCCTGGCGGCTTCCAGCATGTCCATGACCGAGTGGTTTCTGCCGGTGCCGACGTTCAGGACGGTCGCTCCGGGGCCTGGCCACCTGAGCGCCAGTTCGACCGCCTGGGCCACGTCGGCAACGTGGGTGAGGTCGCGGCGCTGGGTGCCATCGCCGTTGATGATCACCGACTGGCCCGCCTCGATCCGGCGGCGGAACGCTTCCAGGGCAAGATCGGGCCGTTGTCCCGGCCCCCAAACCGAGAAAAACCGCAACGCCATGAAGCGCAGGCCATGCAGGCAGGCGTAGAGCCGACCCCACTGCTCGCCGTGGAGTTTGGTCAGGGCGTAGGGGCTGCACGGGTTGGCCGGGGTCGATTCCTCGGCCGGCAGGGGTGTTTCCGGGCCATAGACGCTGGACGACGAGGCGAACACGAAGCTGGGCACGCACATGCGGCGGCATAATTCCAGCAGGCGGATGGTGCCGATGACGTTGGTGATCTCGTATTCCATCGGGCGGTCCAGCGACGGGCGCACACCGGCCAGCGCGGCAAGGTGGACCACAGCGTCGAAGGTCCGGTCGGGCAAGTCCCCCCGGCGGATGTCGCAGACGTGGAACGCCACACCCTCTGGCAGCGGACTCTTTGGCGGGATGTGGTCGAGGCCGGTGACCCGGTGGCCCGCAGCATGGAGGTGCCGGACGACGTGGGTGCCGATGAAACCTGAGGAACCGGTGACGAGGACGGATAACGGAGCCATGCCCCGCGCCGCGAGTCAACCCGCTCCCATTGTGCTAGACAGTCAGGCCATGGTGATCTAAAAGTGTCTCGTCGTCGGGCACCGCTGAAACCAGCCCGTCAAGTTGCATTTGTTCCAGTTACACCGCCGATGGCTGTTCCATGGCAAATGCCGCGTGTTGTAGACTGTTCGGCCAAGAAATGAACAACAATCCATCAGACATCGTCGGAGATCTATTGCGGAGCTTCTACACAACATTCGGGATGCCTGACGAGGGTCCTCCCCCTGGAGTGAATGTTACTCAAATGCTCGGTGCGGATGCAATACCACCAATAGATCAAGATATTCTCACCGCAGCATTGAGCGATGGGACGCAATTGCGCCAATTTTCACGATGCCGCGAGATACTCGATGAACTCGCCTCCGCGATGAGTGGCGAGACATTGCTTCGAGAACTTTCAGGAATAACAACGGGATCGGAAGGTGAGTTTAACTCAATGCTAACTGGCGTTGTGTGGTTCTCATTGGCAGCCTCGCTTGATCAACGGCGCGGGGGGATTACCGTCACCCCTTTCGACGAATACATCAACGTGCCGCCCGCTGTTAAGGTTAAGGCTACTGTTGAAGGATCACTCGTAATGCGACTATACCTTGCACTCGTTTACATGCGTGAAGGCGTCTTGAGTAATCGTATCGCCCACGGAACAAGATCAGGATTGCCGTGCTGCGGGCGAGTCAGCAAACTATTGAATTCAGACTATGTTCGTCGAATACGCAATGCGTTATCGCACGGTTCGTTTTCCTCATGTGTAGCAGGAATCGCATTTCGAGACGACAATGGAACAATTGTCGCAACGCCTGGTTTTATGAATTGGCTGTGCACATCGCTGATGTTAATACAACTCCAAGGTCTATGTTCAGTCCGCCGTGGACCCGGGGCTGCCGAACAATTCACGGCTGAGAACCTACCATAAGCCTTTCAATTACGCGATCATTCCTTCCACCTGCGCGGTCTCAGCACTAAAGACGTTGACCGCCTTCACAGTCGAAGAATGTCACGGCCATCGCTCACCAAGGTCACCAGGCGCTCGACGTGGGCCGTTGTCAGTTCATTCGACCCCAACCGGACCACCCGCCAACCATCGAGCGCGGCCTCCAGGTATTTTTCCAGATCGGCGGCGAAACCCGCCCCGCGATTGTGGCGGCCGTTCACGTAGATGCCGCCCTCGATCTCAATCAGGGTCCGGCTCGGCAGGTGGGCGAAGTCGGCCCGCCATTTCCTAACGGGATGAAAGCGGAATTCCTTTTCCAACACCGGGCCACCCAGCGC
>JBAXCM010000634.1:0-2417 GCA_037141475.1 Verrucomicrobiota bacterium
GTGTTCGAGGGTGCGGCACAAGACGGACAGACAGGGGGCTGCCGACGGTGTGGGCTCGACGGATCGGGCGGCCGCGAGGATCGGAGCTTGAGGCTGGAAGCTGGCTATCGGTCGGCTCAAACCGGCACTCCAGGCGTTGCGCTCGGCGGCGGTGAGTTTGGCAACGAGGTTGCGGCGGAGTTGGTTGAGGGCGGAGATGGCGAGGTGACAGCCACCGTCGAGCCGGTTCTCCAGAGCCGCGAGGACGTAGGAGGAATCCCCAAGGCGACCGAGCTGGGCAGTCAGAATTTCCGTCGTTAGAGGATGCTTGGCGGCAGGTTCCAGCGGGGATTGCGAGCTGACCTCGGCGAGTTGACGGACGTGTCCGGCCTCGTGGCTAGCGGCGGCAACGGTCAGTGGGCTGCCCGGGCTGCCGGTCACAGTGAGGTGAAGCGGGAACCGTTTTTCGGTGGGTCGGGCATTTTGCCAGAACCGGCGAATCTCGGATTCGAGTTTTGGATCGGACGTTTTGTAAAGCGTGTGGCCAAGTTTGATGCGGTCAAAATTGATACCGCTGTAGGTCCGGTGAAACACCAGAATTCCGTCCTCGATTTTCCAAACACGGGCTCCTTGTTCAAGGTCGCGGTTTTCCCCGGCATCAAACACAACCCCGTCGCCGGGAGCAATGGATACCCCGGTGGTGACACCGAGTTTGATCCATCCATGGCCACAAGCCGCAATGGTTCCTAACAATGGCCCACGCTTCTTGCCGTAGCGGCCATGGGTCAAGTACGGGTGATTTTCCCCGGCGAGCCAACCGCTGCTCAGACCGCGGGAAAACGTCATTTCCAACGCGTAGCGATCGTCTGCGGTGACTGGGGAAGGAATGGTGTGGGTGTGAGGGCCGTCGCCACAGGCATCGATGGCCTTGCGATAGACGCGAGTGACAGCGGCGACGTACTCTGGCGATTTGAGGCGTCCCTCGATCTTGAATGAGCGCACGCCAGCGAGCCACAAGTCCGGGATGAGATCCACTGCCGCGAGGTCTTGCGGGCTGAGCAGGTAGCGCACTTCGCCGAGGTCACGCGTTTGGCCATCGACGACGATTTCGTAGGGCATGCGGCAGGCCTGGGCGCATTCGCCTCGGTTCGCGCTGCGTTGGCCGAGGGCTTCGCTGGTGAGGCATTGGCCGGAATAGGCGACGCAGAGGGCTCCGTGGACAAAGACTTCCAAAGGGGTGGTGGAGCCGAGGGCCGAAGCCTTGAAGCGTTGAATCTCCTTGATCGAAAGCTCGCGAGCAAGGATCGCCCGGGCCAACGGCACGATGCCCTCCACAAACGCCATGCCTTCTGCCGAGGTAAGGGTCATCTGGGTGGACGCGTGGATTTCCACATCGGGTGCCACGGCTGCGGCGAGCCGGGCGAGCCCGAGGTCCTGAATGATGATGGCGTCGACCCCGGCCGCGGCGATCATCCGCAGTTGGGCTTCAGCAGCCGCCAATTCACGGGTAAACACCAGCGTGTTCATGGTTAGGTACCCCCGCAAACCGTAGCGGTGCAGGTATTCCATGAGCTCGGGCAGATCCGCGTCGATGAAATTATCGGCCCTCAGCCGGGCATTGAACTTGGGCAGGCCGAAGTAAATGGCATTGGCACCGGCGGCCACTGCCGCCCGGGCGCAATCCCAGTTGCCTGCGGGGGCAAGAAGTTCGGGGCGTGAATCAGGATCCAGTTCGGGCACGCGCCGACTAAAGCAGAGGCTGCCACAAAAAAACAGGGGCATTTCTTGTGACAGATTCTCCGACGTGTCCGCACCCAGTTTCTAACACATTTCAAGCACCCTCCAATTGCCCGGTGTTATCGGCTTTATGATCCATCACAGGTCGGAAATGCTTAACCCGAGGGGCATCACCTTGTCGCAGTGTCTCTCACCAAATACCGTGACGCGGGCAAGGATATCGCCAAAAATGGTGCTGACGCCGCAGTGAAGAAATCCATTTTGAGAACAGGCAGGCTGGATGCCACTTGGCGCTACGGCATCACCGACCGGGAGGCGATGAAAGAATTCGCCAGCATGAAGAACGACTAGCCTCTATTTTACCAGATTTCAGCTTGACCGTTAGAGGGTGACAGAAGATTTGTAGAGAATCTGCTTCGCGTTGGGTCTCTCGGGCTCAATTCGCTCAGGCTAAATAACCCCAAAAAACACGATGTATCCGAACCCATCCAAATCGATCTGGCCCGGCAGGCCATTCTGGTTTCCCGCAACCCTCGCACTGGTCGCTCTCGGCCTCAATGAGTTAGCATTGGCTGACAGTGATAACACAGGCACGGGAGGGACGATAAGCTATACGGATTCAAGCGGGCTCAATCCCCGTTCTTCTCCGCCCTATGCTCTCGGCTATGTCGTTCATACATATGCCTCCACCGGTGCTGACA
>JBAXCM010000635.1:0-2416 GCA_037141475.1 Verrucomicrobiota bacterium
CCGCATCCTATCCACCTTGGTCATCCTCGCCGGGATAGACCCCGCTGCCCGTACCTGTGTCGCCCGCGAGCTAACAAAAAAGTTCGAGACCTATCACCGCGGCAGTGCGGCCGAGGTGCTCGCCCATTTTCAGGCGCACCCGCCCAAGGGCGAAATCGTGCTGCTGGTGCATGGTGCCCCTGATAAGTTCTCTGACCCAAAATGCGTCACGGCCTGACTGAGAGCCATCGATTAAGAATCAAGGGCAACCGTTTCACCAGATGGTTGCTACAAGACCTGCCTTGCGGATCAAACGATCCTTGGTCACCAACGGCAGCCCGAACCGTCTCGCCGTAGCGACGATCACCCGATCAAAGGGGTCGGACTGCGGCAGCCCTAATTTCATCGCCTCCCAAGCGATCTCCGCATCCAAAGGCACAATGGTCACCCGTGACGCGAGGTTCGCAATGGCCACAGCACCTTCGTCATTGCACACCTGCAATCTCCCCTTGGAGACCAACATGGCCAATTCGAGCAAACTCAAGGCACTCACACCGAGGTCCTCACGGGCGAGGTCGCAGAGGGCTTGCCGCGCTGCCTTCCCCAGTCTCACACTGTCCTCTGCTGCCCAAACAAGGGCGTGGGTGTCCAAGATGAGTTTCATAGTGAGGGTATCCAGGCGGCTTCCGGCAGTGTCGGAGCACTTAGGTCAGCTTCGGTTTCTGTGAAGGTTCCACGCATCGAGCCAAGCAAATTGCGCTCTGGCGGAGACTCTGCCAGGATCACAAGGTTGCCCTCGCGAGTCTTGATCACCACCCGTTCGCCGCGCAACGCCGCACGCTTCACTTTGGGAAATTCACGAAGAAGTGTGCTGACATTGGTTTGCATGACAAATAGTTTGACTGATATAAACTCCGTGTCAAGGAGCTTGCCGCTTTTCCAGCGTCATGTGAGGGATATGGCAATCACATGGCTTTGGCTCAGCCTTTGGCCGCCATGGTCCGGCGGCAGGATTACTGAAAATTCGCATGGTCGCTGGCGGCACGGTGTGCTACTTCTTCGCCGGATGTTTGAGGTCAGACAAAAACCGGAGATGGTCGAACGCGCACTGCTGCTGCGCATTTATTTCGACCCGCGCGAGGCCGTCGAGGCCGGCTCACTGCTTGAGGAACTCGCCGAACTGGCGCGCACCCTCGAGATCGAAGTGGCCGAATCCGTGCTCGTCCGCAGCCGCGAAATCCATAAAAAACTCCTCTGCGGCATCGGCAAAGCCGCCGAACTCGCCGAACTCGCCCGCGCCCACGAATGCGACGTGATCATCATCGACAACAGTCTCGCCCCATCCCAACAACGTGAGTGGGAAAAACTCGCCGACCTCACCGTGATCGACCGCGAAGAGGTGATTTTGGATATTTTCGCCAAGCGTGCCAAGACCAAGGAAGCCCGCTTGCAGGTGGATCTGGCACGCATGCAATACGCGCTGCCCCGGCTGGCCCGGATGTGGGGCCACCTCGACCGCGAATCAGCCGGCTCGGGAGGCGGCCAAAGTGGCCAGGGCGGCGGCGGCACGTCGCGCGGGATGGGCGAAAAACAAATCGAAGTGGACCGGCGCCTCGCCTACATGACCATCGACCGCGCCAAGCGCGAGTTGGAGGTGTTGCGCAAACAACGCAAAACCCAGCGCAAGGAGCGCGAGCGGGTCGATACCGCCCATGGGGCCATCGTCGGCTACACCAACGCCGGCAAATCCACCTTGCTCAACATCCTCAGCAATTCCGACGTGCTGGCCAAGGACATGCTTTTCGCGACGCTCGACACGACCACCCGGCGCATCGAATTGCCCGATGGCCAACCCTTGCTCATCACCGACACCGTCGGCTTCATCCGCAACCTGCCCCACCGCTTGGTTGAGGCGTTCAAAGCCACCCTCGAAGAAGCCGTCCTGGCAGATTTTCTCATTCACGTCCACGATGCCACCGCGCCGGAAATCGAGCGCTTTCACGACACCACTCTCGAGGTGCTGGCGGAACTGGGAGCCGGCGACAAGCCCATCCTGTCCATTTTGAACAAGATCGACCTGGTCACCGATCCCGAAGTGTTGGCCAGCTTGCGGGAAAAATTTCCCGACGCCATCGAAACTTCCTCCGTCACCGGCCAGGGCCTCGAGGACTTGCTCCACGCCTGCTCCCGTGTGCTGGCCGAGCGCGTGTGCCGCCACTATTACCGCATCCCGCAGCACCGCGCCGAGCTGGTCAGCCTGTTGCACCGTGAGGCCAAAGTGCTCACTACCGAGTACGAAGGCGATGATGTCATCGTTTGTGCCGTGGTTCCCGCACTCATCGCCGGCCGCCTCGCGGCCTTTGCCATGCTCCCCGCCTAACCCCGCCGCCGCCTTTTCCTCCATGCTTAAATCCATCCTGTTGCTGCTGCTCCCCGC
>JBAXCM010000636.1:0-2416 GCA_037141475.1 Verrucomicrobiota bacterium
CCGTCGCGCTGGTCTGCCCGGAAGTCAAAGGCAAGCTCACCGGCATGGCCTTCCGGGTGCCCACACCAACGGTTTCCGTGGTGGACCTCACCGTCAAGACCGTCAAGCCGACCTCGTTGGCCGAGATCAAAGCGGCAATGAAGAATGCCTCTGAGACCTACCTCAAAGGCATCCTTGAATACACCGAAGACGAAGTGGTTTCCACCGACTTCATCCATCACAAGGCGTCGTCCATCTTCGACGGCGGCTCGTCCATCGAGCTTAACTCCACCTTCTTCAAGCTCGTTAGCTGGTATGACAACGAGTGGGGCTACTCCAACCGCGTCATCGACCTGCTCTCGGACGTCGTCAAAAAGGGCATCTAATCATTACTCTCCCACACGGGGGATTTTCCATACGGCGGTCCACAAGGGCCGCCGTATTTTTTTGAGCCGCCGATTGGCTCCTTGAGGCGCTGGAGGCACCTCGTTCGGACCCGGCGGCCCGATCCCAAAGCAGCCAGCAGTAGCAGTCAGTCGGCGCTTGGCGCGGCCTCTGGCAGCACCTGCGTGAACCTGCGTATGGCCACGCAATGGCCGCTGGCCACGTCAACGTCGCAGATTACGCCGCACAGACGCACCGGACCCTTGGCCACAGGAAAGCGCGTTAGCATGCCGGTTTTGTGGCGCCAGATGACTGATTCGACGCTTCTGCCGAGCACGGACAGCTCGGGCCCGCACATTCCGGCGTCGGTTAGGTAGCCGGTGCCGCCGGGGAAGATCGTTTCATCGGCCGTTTGGACGTGGGTGTGGGTTCCCACGACCATCGATACCGTGCCATCCAACAGGCGCCCCATCGCGATTTTTTCGCTGGTGGTTTCGGCATGGATTTCCAGCACGATGACCTTCACGCCATCAGAGGCAAGGCGGGCCACCTCGGCTTCTGCGGCAATAAACGGATTTTCCAGCGGGGGTTGCATGAACGAGCGGCCTTGGACGAGCACTACGCCGACCCTGCCCTTGGCTGTCTGCAACACGACGCTGCCGTTGCCCGGTGTGCCTACTGGATAATTCAGAGGTCGCAACAACCGCGGTTCGGTGGGGAAAAAGCCGACGATTTCCGCCTGATCCCAGACATGATCGCCGGTGGAAATAACCGCAGCCCCGGCGCGCAACAGGTCGATGGCAATCCGTGGTGTGATACCCCGCCCGCCAGCCGCATTCTCACCATTGACGATGATAAAATCCAAGCCCTCGCTCAGTTTTAGCAAGGGCAGTTGATCAATAACGGCCTTGCGACCCGGCTCTCCGACGACATCCCCCAAAAACAATATGCGGATCGTTGACATGATTGGAAATTTCTAACTCGCACGTATGGCGAAGGTCTCCAGCTAGCCACATCCCACTCTGGCCGACAACCCAAATCCCGCAAAATGCCCCGCCCCCGCAAGTTCATTTTCCCGCTCCTCGTCCTCACTCTGGTCGCCGCCCTGGCGCTCGTCCTCCACCATACCAGCCCCGGGAAACGACCACCTTCCGCCGCCGAACTGGCGCTCATCGCACTCCGCACGCCGCCGGATTGGGAGACCCTCAACCAATTTCAACACACGATCGGCCGCAGCGAATTTGAAACCCTGCTAACCTCGGTTTTCGCCATCGGCAGCGGCTGGCGCACCTGGATCGAGATCGATGATCAAGAGGCTCGTATTCAAACCGGACGGCCCGCACCAAGGGATGTTTTCCACCTCGCCTTCGCCCCGGATGGCGGACCGCCTGCTCCTGCACCACGCTACTGGAGGACCACCCGCGAATTGCCACCTGCAGTCCCCGGAAAACCGCTTTCCGGGCTGCGAATCGCTATCGATCCGGGTCACATCGGTGGCATCTGGGCGACGATGGAAGAGCGACGATTCGAGGTTGCTGGGCAGGCACCGGTGTGTGAAGGCGATCTCACCCTTATCGTAGCGGATCTGCTCAAACCCCGCCTCGAAGCTCTCGGTGCCCGGGTTTCCCTCGTCCGCGACCAACCCGAACCTCTCACCCCGCTGCGTCCGCTAGACTTGCTCGCCCTCGCCAAAAGCCTCGCCCCACCCGAGTCCACCGCCTCCCCCCAAAAACTCGCCCAACGCCTGTTCTACCGCAGCGCCGAACTCCACGCCCGCGCCCAAGCCGTCAACCAATCGCTCAAACCAGACCTGGTCCTCTGCCTCCACTTCAACGCCGAAAGTTGGGGTTCGCCCATCAAACCCATCATGGTCGAGCGCTCCCACCTCCACCTCCTGCTCAACGGTGCCTACAGCGACGACGAACTGGCCCTTGCCGACCAGCGCTTCGCCATGCTTGAGCGTCTCCTCCAGCGCTGCCACGACGAGGAAGTGGCCGTCGGCGCCAGCGTCGCCACCGCCATGGCCTCAGCCACCGGCCTGCCGCCTTTCCAG
>JBAXCM010000637.1:0-2409 GCA_037141475.1 Verrucomicrobiota bacterium
CGGGCTATCATGGGCGGAACGACGATCAACATTGTCGCCTTCCTGCCGCTCGCCTTGCTGCCGGGCGACAAAGGTGCCTTCATTGTCGCTCTGCCCATCGTGGTAACATTGGCGTTGATATCCTCACGCCTCGTTACCATGACTTTCATTCCGCTGCTTGCTTTCTATTTCCTGCGCGGACAAAAGGGACTCGAAGCCGGTGGGGAAGTCCGATCGTTCTTCCTGTTCAAGCTGGTGGATCAACTGCTCATCGCGGTGCTGCCCCGCTACAAGCAATTGCTGGGATTCGCCCTGCGCTATCCAGCCATCACCGTCCTCATCGCCTACGGCCTGCTGGCTGCAAGCTTCGGCTTAACGCCATTTTTCGGCCAACAATTCTTCCCGCCCGCAGAGCGCAATCAATTGCTCATCGATGTTGAATTGCCAGAATCCTCCTCCCTGCTCAGCATGCGAAAAATCTGCGAGCAGGTTAGCGATATCCTCAAGAAACACGACACGATCGCTAGCGCCGCCGTTTTTTCCGGTGGCAGCGCCCCACGGTTTTACTACAACGTGGTTCCTCGCCAGCCAGCGAACAACCTTGCGCAGATCATTGTCAACACCCGTCGTGCCGAAGATGTGCCACCACTCATCGTGCAACTCCGCGCCGATCTCGACGGGAAGATCGCGGGAGCCCGCTGCGTAGTTAGACAGTTAGAACAAGGCCCGGCGATTGAAGCCCCCATCCAAATCCGGGTTACCGGCGACGACCTCGACGTGCTTCGCAGCAAGGCTGATGAGATCGCACAGGCATTGCGCGAGGCTGACGGATATAAAGTCCACGACGACCTTGGCCGCCGTGCTCCCACCCTGCAAATCGATATTGATCAAGAGCGGGCAAATACGCTCGGGATTAACAATTCTCAGATCGGACTGTTGGCGCGGTCCGCTTTCTCCGGCGTGAAAGTCACGGAGATACGCGAAGGGGATCATTTGATTCCGGTGATGGTCCGGCTTCGCATCGAAGAGCGCAACGAGGCAGAAAAGATTCGCACGCTGCATGTCCTCTCAGCCCGCGGGGACCTCGCGCCATTGGACGGCTTCGCCACCGTTCATTTGAAACCCGAATATGCCACCATCGCCCATTTCAACAAGCTTCGTACTGTCACAGTTAAGGCATTCTCGGTCTTTGGCGAACTCCCGTCCAATGTATTGAAACGTGCCCGCCCGGTGATCGACCGCATGGATTTGCCGCCTGGCTGCAAACTGGAATATGCGGGTGAAGCCAAGGAACTGCGCAAAAGCAGGATTGAAATGGGCCGGGTCATGCAGATTTCACTTGCTCTCATTGCTCTGGCGATGGTCATTCAGTTCAACTCCGTTGCCAAATCACTCGTAGTAATGCTAACCGTGCCTCTAGGCATCATCGGCGCGTTCTTCGGCCTAGCCGCGACCGGCGCATCACTCGGATTCATGGCACTGTTAGCCATTGTGAGCCTGGCTGGAATTGTCGTTAGCCACATCATCGTGCTGTCAGACTTCATTGAAGAGGCGCGTGCGGAAGGCATGGAACTGAAAGAGGCACTCGTGCAAGCCGGCCTCGTGCGCCTCCGCGCCGTGCTCGTCACCGTGCTCGCCACCGTTGGCGGATTGATTCCCTTGGCTCTGACCGGCGGCGAATTGTGGCATCCGCTTACAGCCGTGCACATCTTCGGCCTGCTCTTCGCTGTGCTGCTGACACTGGTGTTGTTGCCGGTGCTTTACTTCATTTTTTGCGCGAAACTGCGCTGGATCAAATGAGAGGTGCATGGTCAACATTGAAGGCGTTGTTTCGGATTGTGGCAGTTGCCGCAAGCAACCCATCGAAGATGAAATTCATCAACCGTCGGCCGCTCATCGTGGTGACAATTTGCGCGGTCTCCACGCTACTGTTAGTGATATTAGGGTCACGGGGATTTGTGCCGTTGCAGCAGGTGGAATGGTTCACCCAAGACTGGCAGGCTCGGCTCGGGCGCAAAACTCCTCTGGATAATCGCTTGGTTCTGGTAGGCATCGACAAGCCGGTTTATGGAGCGGATTTCAGCGCGGAGGAACTGCAACGCGAGCCTGTGCTGCGGGAGTTGCAGGACAATTTTCCGTGGTCACGGGATGTCTGGGCACGGCTGATTGAAAAGCTCGCCGATGCCGGCGCTAAAGTTATCGTTCTGGATCTCGTGTGCGCCTCAGCCGGCGAGGGTGACGACGCACTCCATCAGGCACTTGAAAAATTCAAAGATCGTGTCGTGATTGGTTATGATAT
Source organism: Verrucomicrobiota bacterium (assembly GCA_037141475.1). GTDB lineage: Bacteria > Verrucomicrobiota > Verrucomicrobiia > Verrucomicrobiales > Akkermansiaceae > Luteolibacter. The sequence goes on from JBAXCM010000637.1 coordinate 2,279, forward strand.
CAACGTCGGGCAAACCGATCGCGGGGAGTTCAAGGAATTATTGCTGCCAAACCCGGCCATCCTGCCATCCGACGCTACGCATTCAGCGGTCGAAGACGAGCGGTTGGGCTATGTCAACATCTGGCCGGATT
>JBAXCM010000638.1:0-2409 GCA_037141475.1 Verrucomicrobiota bacterium
CGTGTCTGAGCGGGGAGTGGCGGCATTGCCTAACACGTTAAGGATATCCGCTTGGGACAGAAATCCCGGGGCTCCTTGATAGCTGGATCCGCTGCCGGCGGTGGGGTTGAGGTATTTGTAGGAGGCTACCTTGGCGGCGGGAATTTGATAGCCGGCATTGACGTTGGCATCCTCAGCGAATCCCTGGTTGATCGCGCTTTCATCAATCGCTTGCTGCAGGGCGCCACGCTGGGCGGTATCGTCGGTGCCTAGGCGGCGGTTGACGAACTCGGCCATGGATAGGAACGGGCCGCGCAGCCGCACCTGTTTGACGATGCTTTGGGCGAGAGCGGTCAATTGGTAATCTGAATACTCGCGTGGGCCGAGCCAGTAGCCATCTTTGGGATCGGCACCATCCGCTGCTGATGTGGCCATCGGCAAGCGAAGGCGGCTGATGCGAGCTTCAGTCTTTTTCGTGACCGTTAGATCTGAAAGTTTGGAACTGGGGGGCTTGGCGGCCTTGTTGAGCTGGTTGATGACGGACTGTGAATCGTGGATGGATGCGAGCATCGCCTTCCAAGCGAGGACGGAGGTGGAATTGACGTTGAAGGCACCTTGCATCAGTTGCCAGGAGGCGATGCGAGTGTAGGCGTCGGGCTTGGCAATTTCAGTGGCCAAGTCACTGGCGGGGCGGGTATCAGGTTGGTGCAGCAGCAGGCGCGGGTCACTCAGTGGCTTGCCGGCAGCGAAGTCGGTGGCAAGCGAGGCGGTGGATTTGCCACTGCTGAATTTGCCGCTTTGGTCGGCCAAGCCGGAGAAATAGAAGCTGTCATAGAATGCGAGGTTGAGGAGGAACGAATGGTCGAGGTAGTTGCCACCGCTCTTGACCTCCATCAGGTGGCTGGGTGCGATGAGCGGATGGGCCCAGGAATTGCCGATGGGTTGGGCGAAGCGTGGCAGGAAGCCCGAGGCACCGCCGGGATTGGCTCCGTTGAGGGTGGCGAAGTTTTGGATCGGGGCGAGAGGCACATCGTAGAGGCCGCCGAATTTGACGCCGAACTCGCGGGAGAGGCCGGAGATGAAGTTGCCGCGATCCTGTTGGTCGATGCCGACCAAGGCGGTAGAGCCGGTTTTGACTTCGAGGGCCTGTATATCGATTTCGTGGGAGAAATTGGCGGAGTGTTCGCTGAGGACTTTTTGGGAGGAGCCGACGATATTGGCGTGAGCGAAGCACCAGGGTTTGGTGGCGAGGCGGCCTTCGACGTTATCTGCGGGGTGGCCGCCAGCGGTGGTTTTGCCTTGGGCACTGATGAGGCAGAATGGTTTGGCGTGAATCCGATCCTTGATCGCCACCGTCTGATGGTCAAAAATATCCATGGTTCCGATGTCCCCTGTGGCGGGGTAACGCAGGGTGCCCGAGTCACTTCCCAAGATAAATTTGCGCAGGCCGGTGGCTGTCTCGTAGTTGAATTCGAGCGCTCCGGTGGACACCGGTGAGGTGGCTCCGCTGGGGGTGGCCGTCATTTGGATGACAAATTTATTATTGGCAAGGGGCATGCTTTGTGGGGCAAACACGATATGGAGTCTGTCATCGGGAGCGAGTCCGAGGCAGCCGGCCCAGCGGCCGAAGGGTTTGTCGTCGCCCCCGATGCGCATCGGGGCCGGGTTCCACCAGTCCAGGACGAAGCCAATGCCATCGCCGCGCCAGCCGGGGATGGCGACGATGTTCTGGGTAAAGTTGGTACCGGCGTCCTTGCTGTCGAAGTCCCAGTAAATCCGGTTCCCCTGTTGTTCCATCCGCCAAGTGTGGTTGGGGTCGAGGTAAGGCGAGAAGATTTTCACTTCGCCGGGCAGCAGGCGGAAGGTGGTGGAGCCGGGTGTGCCATCGGCGGCTTTGTCCTTGAGGCTCATTGCAAAGCGCTTATTGACTAGGCCCAATTCGTTGTCGGTGTAGAACATTTGGTCGAGCGGGGCGAGGCCGGTGTTTTGGGGTTCGCCATTGCGATAGACGGTGGCGGCAAAGGGCACGTTGAGAAATTCAATGTGCATATCGCGGCACTCGAGAGCGACGTTGTAGGGATTGTGGAGTGTGATGATGGGGGTGTATTGCAAGTCCAGCTCATACTTGTACTTGGTGCCGGCGAAGTAACTCCCCTGTGGGCCATGCAACTGGATTTGTGAGACCGGTTCGCCGCGCTCGTACAGATAGATATCGTTGGCGACCAAAGCGAAGAGCACTTGGACTTTGGCAATGGTCGGCAGCAGCACAAGTCCTGGGGCCGGTGCCTGATTGATCACGACGGATGGGGGATCGCCGCTGGCAGCCTTATAGCCGGGGGGCAACTGGGTTGTGAGGTAAGGCACGCCGCCAGAGGTGAGGAGTTTGTCGCGGTAGAGGCGACTGAAATCCCGCAGCGAGGCCCACGTCGG
>JBAXCM010000639.1:0-2401 GCA_037141475.1 Verrucomicrobiota bacterium
CCCATGTCCTTACTTCCTACCGCCGACCTCCTGGCGCTCGACATCAGCGGCCTGAAACGCCGCCTGTCGATGCTCAGGAGGTATCTTTGACGTCCCATCCCTTGAAAACGAAATCAACACGCTTGAGGAGGCCATGGGCTCGCCAGCCTTCTGGAACGACGCCGACCACGCCAAATCCGTCAGTTCAAAGGCCAGTGGCCTAAAGAAAAAACTTGAAAGCTTTCTCAAGCTGGAGGCGAGGGTCGCAGATATCGACGAAGGCGTGGCCCTAGCCAAGGAATTTGACGACGCCGAACTGGCCCGCGAGGCAATCCACAATGCCAAGACGCTCGAGGATGACATTCGCTCGTATGAGCTGCTCACCCTGCTCGACCAACCCGGCGACAATTCCTCGTGCTTTCTGGTCATCCAGGCCGGTGCCGGTGGCACCGAGGCCTGCGACTGGGCACAAATGCTCCACCGCATGTACTGCCGTTGGGCCGAGCGCCGCGGGTTCACCGTGGAGACGCTGGATTGGCAAGACGGCGATGAGGCAGGGCTGCGGTCCTGCACACTGCGCATCGCCGGCGAATATGCCTACGGCTTTCTGAAGTGTGAGCGAGGGGTGCATCGCTTGGTGCGCATCTCCCCGTTCGATGCCGCAGCCAAACGCCACACGTCGTTCGCCTCGATCGATGCCAACCCGGAAATTTCCAAGGAGATCAAGATTGAAATCAACATGACGGATATTGAGATCACCACCACGCGCTCCGGCGGCAAGGGTGGCCAAAACGTCAACAAGGTGGAAACCGCGGTCCTGCTGCGCCACCTTCCCACCGGAATTCTGATTCGCTCCACCGCCGCCCGCTCACAGGGTGCGAATCGCGAACTCGCATTCGAAATCCTCAAGTCCAAGCTCTACACCATCGAGGAAGACAAACAACGCGCCGAATCGGACCGCGCCTACAGCGAAAAGGGCGACGTCTCGTGGGGCAACCAAATCCGTTCCTACGTCTTTCAACCCTATCAAAAGGTCCTCGACCTTCGCACCGGCGAAGAAAGCGGCAACATCCAGGACGTGATGGACGGCGATCTGGACGCCTTCATCGAAGCCAAACTCCGCGGCAAGGTCCGCGTCAAAGGTGCCAAGGATGAAGAGTAAAAATCGTTTGTTATCCAGCCCCACCCGCACCACGCATGTCTTCTGATCTAACTCTCATCAAGGCCGGCACCGGCGTTCTGACGAAATCCTCCAACGGTACCTTGGATCGTGCCGCGCTGGTCCATCTGGTAGCTGCAATTGCCGGACTGGTTGATGCCGGCCACCGCTGCTTATTCGTGTCCTCCGGTGCGGTGGGATCGGGGCTGGCGGCATTCGGACTCTCCGAGTACCCGCAAGAAACCGCCACCCGACAAGCTTGCGCGGCAGTCGGCCAAGCTCAACTCATGCAGACGTACAGCAGCCTGTTTGCCAACTTCGAAATCACCGTTGCTCAAGTCCTGCTCACAGCGGCGGACTTTGGCACACCAGAGCGGGCCACCTACGTCAGCGACACGTTTCGCCGCTTGCTCGTCGAGCCACGCATCCTGCCCATCATCAATGAAAACGACTCGGTGGCAGTCGAAGAGTTGAAGTTTGGCGACAACGACATGCTTTCCGTCCAAGTGGCAAAACTCGTCCAGGTGCGCCGCATCATCCTCCTCACCAGCACCGACGGGCTGCTGGACCCGGAGACCAACACGCTCATTCCGGAAGTTACCGACATGGATCGTGTCATCCATCACGTGCGGCTGGACAAGGGCCGGTTTTCCATGGGCGGCATGGCCTCCAAGCTCGGAGCCATCCGTTACGCGGTGGATGCCGGCATCGAAACCCACATCGCCAACGGCCGTCATCCGGAGCGCCTCGCCAGCATTGTCGCCGGTTCGGGCATCTCCACACGCTTCCACCCACAGACCTAACGTATTTGACCGGTGCCCGCCCTCCGCCGCGCCGAATGGTCGCTCCCGCTGCCCATCGCCTGCTACAATCCCGCCATGTCCACCTCCATTTCCGACACCATCCACCTGATGGGCCGCCAAGCCCGCGCAGCAGCCTATCGCCTCGCCCAGCTCAACAGTGAGCAAAAAAATGTCATCCTGCGGGCCATGGCCGCCGCCGTCCGCGAAGCCACCCCTGCCCTGCTCGCCGCCAATGCCCTTGATATGGCAGCTGCTGCAACACCCGAAAAAAACCTCTCCGCAGCGATGTTAGATCGTTTGCGCCTCGATGAAAACCGCCTCGAAGCGATGGCCGCAGGCATTGATCAAGTGGCCACACTGGCCGATCCAGTGGGCCAGATCATCGATTCATGGCAGCGTCCCAACGGCCTGAACATCGAACAAGTGCGGGTACCCATCGGCACCATCGGCATCATCTATG
>JBAXCM010000640.1:0-2400 GCA_037141475.1 Verrucomicrobiota bacterium
CGTGTCTGAGCGGGGAGTGGCGGCATTGCCTAACACGTTAAGGATATCCGCTTGGCTGAGGTACCCCGGGGCCCCTTGATAGCTTGATCCGCTGCCGGCGATGGAATTGACGTATTTGTAGGTGGCGACCTTGGCGGGCAGGATTTCGAAGCCGGCATTGGCGGCCACGGCGAATCCCTGATTGAGCGCGCTTTCATCAATCGCTTGCTGCAAGGCCCCTCGCTGGGCCATATCATCCGTACCAAGGCGGCGGTTGACAAACTCGGCCATGGATAGGAACGGGCCGCGTAGCCTAACCTGCTTGACGATGCTTTGGGCGAGGGCAGTGAGTTGGTAATCCGAATACTCGCGTGGGCCGAGCCAATAGCCATCTTTGAAGTCGCCGCCGTCTGCGGCGGACATGGATACTGGCAAACGGAAGCGACTGATGCGTGCCTCGGTCTTTTTTGTGAGCGTTAGATCGGTGAGTTTTGAGCTGGGTGGCTTGGCTGTCTTATTGAGTTGGTTGATGATGGCCTGGGAATCATGGATGGATGCGAGCATTGCCTTCCACGCGAGGACAGAGGTGGAGTTGACGTTGAAGGCACCTTGCATCAATTGCCAGGATGCGATGCGGGTGTATGCGTCGGGCATGGCCACTTCGGCGGCTAGTTCGCTGGCGGAGCGGGTGTCTGGCAGGTGAAGCAACAGGCGTGGGTCGTCGAGTGGTTTGCCGGCTGCGAAGTCGGCGGCGAGGGTGGTGGTGGTTTTGCCGCTGCCGAACGGGCCGATTTGAGGTGCCAAGCCGGAGAAATAGAAGCTATCAAAGAGTGCGAGGTTAAGCAGGAACGAGTGATCGAGGTAAGTGCCGCTGCTCTTCATTTCCATCAAATTGCCCGGGGCGATGAGCGGATGGGCCCAAGAATTACCGATGGGTTGGGCGAAGCGCGGCAGGTAACCGGAGGCACCGCCAGGGTTGGCGCCATTGAGGGAGGCGAAACTTTGGATAGGAGCGAGTGGGATATCATATTGGCCGCCGAATTTGGTGCCGTTGAAGGGGGTGTGGCCTGAGATGAAATTGCCGCGGTCCTGGCCATCGACCTGCACCAGGTTGCTGGAGCCGGTTTTGACGTCGAGAACTTGCAAGTCGATTTCGTGGGAATGATTGGCTGGGTGTTCGGTGGGGATTTTCTGTGATGACACGGCGGCGTTGGCGTGGGCGAAGCACCACGGTTTGGTGGCAAGGGTGCCGTCCTCGTTGCTGGGATCGCGAGCGCCAGATGTGGTTTTTGCCTGCACGCTGAGCATGGCGAAGGCTTTCGGATGAATGTAGTTGCTAATCGGAGTGGTCGCATGGTCAACGAGGTCCAGGCCGCGGACGGTGCCGGTTTTGGGATAGCGAAGGGTGCCGCCCTTGCCGATGATGAAATCTTGGAGACCGGTGGCGGACTCATAATTGATTTCGATGGCACTGATGACAGTGGGCGTGCCGGAGGTGGAACCGCTGGTGGTTGACATTTGGACGATGAACTTATTATTGCTAATCGGGATGCTCAAGGGGGCGAAGATCACGTGAATCTGGTCATCCCTGGCCAAGCCATAACAGGACGCCCAGTGGCCGTTGGCGCCAAGGCCGTCCACCGCTTGGCTGCCTGCTAACCAGTCGCAGTCGAAGCCGATGCCCGCGCCGCGCCAACCCGGGATGGATTCAATATTATCAGTGAGGTGGGTGCCCACATAGATGTCCCAATATTGGCGGCCATTGGTGAAATCGTTGCGATAGGTGTGTGCCGGATCAAGGTAGGGCGAGAACACTTTGACCTCGCCGGGTAGCAAGCGAATACTGGTGGTGCCGGGCGTTCCGTTAGCAGCCTTGTTTTTCAAGTTCATTCCGAAAACCTTGGCTGCCTGGCCTTGGTCATTGTCGGCAAACATGGTTTCCAGAGGGACTAAGCCGGTGCTTTGAGGGATGCCATTTCGGAATATCTGCATGGCAAAAGGCACATTGAGAAATTGCACTCGCAGGTCGCTGCAATCGATGGCGACATTGTAGGGGTTGTGCAGCGTGACGATCGGGGTGTAGAGCAGGTGAAGGTCGTAATTGAAGGGAGTGCCGCGGAATTGGCCTTCCTGCGGGCCATGGAAACCCGGGGCCGACGGCGGGACCTGAGTGCCGACCGGTGGTGGGTAATCATATAGGTCGTGGCCAATGAGGCTGAAGAGCATCTGTACTTTGGCAATCGTGGGCAGCAGGACCACGCCGGGTGGTGGTGCGCGGTTGACCGTGAGCGATGGAGCGCTGCCCGTTGCTGCTTGCCAACCGGGGGGCCACTGGGCTCTGAGGTAAGGCACGCCGGTGACGTCCTTGAGGAGTTTGTCGCGGTAGAGGCGACTGAAATCCCGCAGCGAGGCCCACGTCGG
>JBAXCM010000641.1:0-2386 GCA_037141475.1 Verrucomicrobiota bacterium
CCGGTCGTCGTGCTTCCCCCTCCCCCGCCGCATCCGCCAAGTGCGGCGGCGATAAGAAGAGTGACAAGGCAATTCGTGATGGCTTTCATTTTTGGATCCTGGGCAAACTGTTCAGGTGGTGATTCATTTGGCACTCATTCTCTAGACCGTGGTCGAGAGCGATACACCGGCCGCCGATCCCGAGCCACCCGCGATACCATAGGCTTCCGCGAGCTTCATGATCTGCTGCATCAATTGCAGGCTCAGATCACTCGACGATGAAGTGCCAGACGAGGAATCGGTGCCGCTTAGCGCCGAGCCGGTGGAACTCGCCGAAGATGGATTCGCCTGGTCATACGCGATGGCCTCCTTGAAACTCACCTTGCCGTCGCCGTTGGTATCAGCCGCATCGAAATTGTTGAGGATATTGGACATCATGTTGCTACGACTATCGGACGAACCGATCTGATTGAGCGTGCTGCTTAGTTCGTCCTTGCTCAGGCTTGGTCCCTGTCCAGGCGGCGGTGGAGGCGGTGGCATGCCACTCATTCCTCCACCCGGCATGGCGTTCTGCATGCGTGTGCTCGAAAAATGCGCATCGAGTTGCGCGGATAATTTCTTTACCGTATCGGAGAACTCCTGCTTGGTCACTTTCCCATCGTCATTGCCGTCGAACTTCGAGAAGAGCTCATCCACTGCCGACGTAGAACTGCTTCCGGACGTGGATGCAATCTTGTCAAAGGCGGATTGCAGGTCGGATTTCTGAATGTAGCCCTGTCCGCTGGTATCCAGTTTGGAAAACAGCGTTTCCGCAAGCTGCGTCGAGTCCTGGCGCTTCATGGGTGGCGTCATCGGATATCCACTGCCGCCAATGCTGTTAATGCTGCTCATCGTTTTGCCTTTCGAGAAATTGCAATGAATGGGTGCTGCAACTATTGCATCCGGCGAAGCTCAGTTGCTTGTTCCGCGGACCAGGCGCACGTAGTTGTAGATCCGGATGGCATCTCCCTGGGGGCCGTGCCCTTTGGGGAAGTCGGCTGGATTGCCGGCTTTGGGGTCGCTTCGCTGCGCACCGGCTCCGTGAACGTCCAGCCATCCCGCTATGCTTGTATTTCCAGGGTCAGTCATGTAGCCCATGGCGCGACCAAAAGCGATGTAAACGGCATAGCCTCCACCGATCGCGTTTGCGTCTGGTCCTCCGCCTTGAGACATGTGGGTGGTGCTCGTCCAGTAGAAAGGAAAGTCGGCCTTACCTGCTTCATTGGTGATGCTGGTGCTGGTGAAGAGCGGGCTGATGGCCGGGGACGCCGTGGTGTCGGGTGAGCGGGTGTAATCCACGATGCCTTGCAGCTCCTTGGCGTTGGGCAGGCGCCAGTCGCTGTAACCCAGAAACTTCTCGCCATTCTTGGTTTGTGCCCAGGCCAACGCCTCCTGCCAGTTCATGCCCTTGGCACTGTCACCCTTGGTCCACATCAGGCCCGTTGCACGGTCGCTGATGGTGGAGTTGCCGTTGTCCTCGAAGTCATTGGCTCCATAGGCAGCGCCTCGCACGAGCCTGACGGGAAATTTGGAGTCGCCAGGTCCTTGGTAGGACATATCGAGCGTGTAGCCCTTGATCCTTCCATCAGCAAAGTTGACGCCAAACATGGTGGGACTGCTCAACATGGTCTTGCTCACATAGAGTGTGCTGGTAGCATATTGCATGTCGATGATGCGCTCACCTCGGGCCGTGTCACCGTAGGCAAAATCGAAATAGCTGCGATCGATGAACGGCGTCAGACCGGATGTGTCATTACCGGATACTCCGCTCGGATCAATCCCCGCAAAGGAAATCAGGGAGTAGAGCTCCTTGATCGTTGGCAAGCGCCAGTCGCTGTAGCCGCCGTATTTGACAGTATTCAGCGTATCGGCTCTGGCCTGAGCCTGTGTTAGCGTCATCTTGTCCAAGGAATCGATGACGCCGTCCCCATTGGTGTCAGGGTTCTTTTGCCATATCAGTCCGGTAATGTTGTCTTTGACCGTAAGTCCGTCACTGCTCTTGGTGTAGCTCGCTTGTTTGCCAGGATACTGAGCGTCCTGTCCGTAAAACGGCTGCCCCGCAGTGGGTGCCGTCGCTAATGCAGCCGTGGCGTCAAAGTTTTTTGTTTGGCCGGTACCGACCATCGTGTAGCTGGTTTTTGCGGTGCTAACCGATGCGGCAATGTTTCGTACCAAGCGCACATAGTTGAAGACACGTCCAGCGTCCTGCCCCGAAGTACCACTAGTTGCCTTTACCTTGGCATCGAAGCGGACGGCGCCCGCCCCATGAAGATCCTTTCCTGAGTCATCAGCGGCTCGACCGAAGGCGACGCACCACGCGGAACTGAACGGCGCGGTGGACGAAGCACGCGCGGAGCTACTTGTCCAG
>JBAXCM010000642.1:0-2381 GCA_037141475.1 Verrucomicrobiota bacterium
GCTGCGAGCCACCAGGGATTCTGCGAGATAGAGGGGAACCACCACCGCGATGACCCCGCCGCTCATCCCTTGCAACAAGCGCCCGAGCATCAGCGGCACATAACTTTGACTCGAAAAAATGATCGCCACACTCGCAACGAACATCAGCGCGCTGACAACCATCATCTTCTTGCGGCCGAGCCAATCCGCCAGAAAGCCGGCAATGACCGAGCCAAGCAGCGAGCCCGCTAGCACCGCCGCCACAATGTACGAGGTCTGCTGTTCGCTGAGCTTGATCGCTTTGTTCAAATACGGCAGCGCCGGGTCGATCACCCCGATGTCAATCCCGTAGAGCAGACCGCCCATGCCAGCGATGAATAACAAGAAATAAACCGCCATGGATTGGCCAGGCGAACGACTCGGATGCGATGTGTTTTGACTCATGCGGTGGGTGAAACTTCAAGGATTCTTCATCGTAAACCGGAACCCGACAATCCCGGATTTTGGGAATTTTGCGTTTGGCGGCGGCAAGTGCCTGCAAATCCCCTTGCATCCAGCGGAAAACCGCCCTAGCCTGCCGCCCCATGGTGACGTTGCCAACCCATTTCCGGCGCTCTCCGGCACTTTTGCTGGTGGGAGTGGCGTTGTGTTGGGCCGGGCTGGGTAGTGGCAGTTCCGGGCAGACCCCGGCAGCGGCACAGGCAGCCCAGTTTGACCCCTCTGACGTCTATTTCCAGGCGTATTTGGAAATCCGTTCGGCGGAGCAATACGAGGCGGATGAGAATTTTCCCGAGGCGCTGGCAAAGCTTGAGCAGGCGACCAAGCTCCTCAAATCCGTCGCCACATATTATCCAAAATGGAAGCCGGAGATGGTCGCCGGGCGGGCTGCCAAGACCCAGGAATCCCTCGCCCAAGTCCGCCCGAAGGCCGACGCCCAGCGCAACAAGGAGCAGCGCGTGGTCGCCGAACTCGAAGGCGGTCAGAAGACCCCGGGCCGGGCCCCCAACCCGCCGCCATCAACCACGCCGCCCGGAATTCTCAAGGTGGACCCGCTGACTGAGCGCCGCCTCAACGAGAACGACGCGGAAGTCGAGCGCCTGCGCAAGCTTATCCACGACTCGATGACCCCACCCGCGGAAGTTGCCCGCAATGCCGAGCGAGTGCGGGACTTGGAGCGGTTGCGTGACTCGCTTAAGGAGCAACTGCGTGCCGCCGAGGCCAACGCCGCAGCCCTCCGCTCGAAGCTGGCAAAATCGCCGGTCGAAAACGAAGTCAACGGGCTCAACCAGCGCATCGAAAAGCTCGAACAAGAGCGCGAGGCGATGGCCATGGCGCTCACCCAAAGCCGGAGCGAGCACACGCAGACGTTATCCAAGGTGGCAATTTTGGAAGCTGACCTCAAAGTAGTGCAGCAGCGCGCTGCGGACCTCCAACGCGATCTCGACCTCCAACGGAAAACGTCCAACGCCACCGTCGCCGGCATGCGCCGCCAACTCCAGTCACTCCAAGATTCCCTCACAAAAAAGACCCAGGAACTCGCCTCCGCCAACCAGCAAATCAGCGGCCTCAAACAACAACTTGAGCAAAGCCACGACGCCTTCACCCAACTCCGCGATGAACGCGATGGCCTCGTCGCCGAACGCGACCAAATGAAGGCCCTCCTCAAACTCAACGAAGCCGGCCGCGTCCAAGATCTCATCGACCAAAATATGGGCCTCGCCAAAAATTTGCGCGAGGCTAACGAGAGACTCGAAGCGGTTCACCGCGACAACAACGCCACCAAGGACGACTTCACAGATGCACTTCGCGACCTCGCCGTGGCGAAGTCCCAGATCAACCGGCTCAATCAGGAACGACGCGCCCAGGACAAGCGCCTCGCCGATCTAGAGAGCCGTCTCAAGCAGGAACAATCGAACCTAGCCGAAAATCATTCCTCGGCTGATCCCGCCGAAATTGAAACCCTGCGCAATACCATCAAGCGCCAAATCATCACCCAGGAACGCCGCCATCAGGCGAGCAAAATCCTCATCGAAGCCGCCAAACAACTCGGCTCCTCCGATGAAAACGTCAGCAGCGCCATCACCTTGCTAGAAGGCGACGAAATACCCCTCTCCGTCGACGAACAGCGACTCCTCGCCGGTCCTGCCGACATGGAACTCGTATCCCCCTCTGCCATGGATCCAGAAACCGGCCTTCGCTCCGGTCTCCGCCCAAATAAAAATATCGAGGTCTACGACCGCGCCGCCACCAAGGCGTTCGCCGCAGAGCGCCTGCTGCCAGCCCGCGAGTTGTTCCAACTCATCCTCGAAGACCACCCCGGCCACATATCCTCACTCTGCAAACTCGGCGTCGTTAACCTCCGCCTCAACGACGCCGCCGCCGCCATTGAAACCTTCCGCCAC
>JBAXCM010000643.1:0-2380 GCA_037141475.1 Verrucomicrobiota bacterium
TATCGTTTAACCGTTAATGATGAGTAACTTGAAGTATTTCAAAAAATCCGCCCTGTAGGAAGTCCTAGATCCGGATAATGAGCTTGTGCTGTAGCGCCATATTGGCAGTCTCTGCGCATGCGTATCGGTATCTTATGGCTTACGATTTGCAGCCCCTTGGTGCTGGCAGCTGAGCGGACTAACCACGAAGGACGGGCGTTGGGGCCGCCGCCGGTGGTCAAAGCTCCTGTGCTGTTCAACACGCCGCAAGCGGATGCGGTGCTCTCGGCGATGCAAATCATGCCTCGTGACAATCCATGGAATGAGGACATTTCAAAGCGTCCGCTGTTGCCAAACAGCGAGGCAATGATCGCACGCATCATTGCTGATTTGGCCCCTAACCGCCGTACCCTCAGGCTTTTTACCGAAATGAACTTTGTGCTGGTTCCCGACAACCAACCCCTCGTGCCGGTGAAATTCGAGGATTACCCGGCCGAATCCGATCTCAACGGCGGCACATCACCGACCGGTCTCTATCCGATTCCTGGCAACCTGCCCGTGGAAACCTGGCCCGTCGGCACCGACACGCTCACCCTCGGGCTGTGGCAAAAGGACAGTGCCAATCGCGGTGGCGACCGCCACGCCATCATCGTCCAGCCCGGCACCGGTAGGCTCTTTGAAACTTGGCAAACCAAACTCACCGGCCAAGTGTGGCAAGCATCCAATGGCGCGATTTTTTCGCTAAATTCCAACGACCTGCGCCCGGCCGGTTGGACGTCTGGCGACGCGGCGGGCCTGCCAATGTTTCCGGCACTCGTGCGTTTTGATGAATGCCAGCGCGGCAAGGTCGAACACGCGCTCCGGCTGGTGGTCAAGCGCACCCGATTGGGGCCGCTCTATCCGGCCACTCATGCTGCGTCAGTGGGGCGAACCAGTGACGCCGATATTCCCGCTATGGGCCAGCGCCTGCGCCTTAAGGCCAGCTTCGTCATTCCGCCCGGTTGGAGCCTGCAGGAGAAGGCCGTGCTGCTGGCGCTCAAGAAACATGGGGCCATCGTCGCGGACAACGGTGGCTTTTTCTCGATGTCCATCACACCGGACGATCGCTATCCGAAGGGTTGCTTTGATCACATCAACAGTCTTGGCATTGACAACTTTGAGGTGATCCAAGCCAGTGGCCCCACTGCCAGCCCCAAACCTCAGTCAATAAAATCTAACCGATGAAGAGATCCAGAGCTCATCATCTGAAGAATAGCGGTGACGAATGCCAATTTCATGATGCTATTTTCGTGGGTTGGCGGTCTTGGCTGTCCGGGTCGATCCGGTGTCATAGGATTGAGAATGCTCGAGGTGCGCCTGCCAGTTGGCCGTGTACACCTTGGCCAGAGCCTCATCCTTGATCACTAACAAATTCTCGGCATTTCCGGTCTCGGCGGCCTTGGTGAAATTGAACGACCCGGTCAGAACCATCTTGCAGTCGATGATCATGATCTTGTTGTGCGCAATGGCATGTTTCGAGTCGATGTAGGTAGGGATGTTGGCGTGCGCCACAAAATCCGCCGAAGAGTATTGACCGGTGACATTGGATTTATCGAGGATTACTTGGACGTCGATGCCGCGCTTCTTGGCGTCGGCGAGAGCTTTGGCAATCGGAGTGCTGGTGAACGAATATGCCTGGACCAAGATACTGGTGGTGGCCCGGCCCAAGTTTTCCACGACCGCTTCCGTGCAGCCGCCGTGCGGCGAAAAGAAGACCTGGATGTTATCGGCGGCGCTGGCCACCGCCAAGAGCGGCAGGATTAGCGTGAAGCGGATCGATAACCATGAGAAGGTGGGCAATGGGAATAGCCGGACGCGAGTGCCTGGGTTTGCACGCATGAGAAAACAGGGTTTGGATGAAAACAAGGGTTGGAGGGGCGGAGGAAATGAAACGGAGGAATGAAGCGGAGGTGAAATGACAAGCCGCAGGGTGGAGGAGCCATGCGTCGGGCGGAGAAACCGAGCACTCGGAAAAGTCCCCTGTGCGGAATCTAAGCTTCCATTGGATTTCTCCAAGACAAATGTTCTGGCTAACTGTTCTGGCTTGGGGAGTGCTTGAAATTCATCCGCGCTGCCTAGCATGGGTTCACTGGCCTCCCATGTCAGGTTTGTCTCCATATATGCCTTCGTGAATGGATTTGAGGGGATAGACCACCCTTCGACTGAATTTGGCATCGACTCCCGCTGCACGGTATTCCACCGGTGATTGTCCGGCAGGTTTTGGATCGTCATGCGGCTCGATCGTCTAGTCACCGCCACGGGTGACCCAGTCCTGCCGGTTGCGTCTTGCCGAAACAGGATGCAGACGCCATCCTAGCGGCGGCACAGGTTAGCAAGCTCCTCGTTTCTCCTATATGTCCAC
>JBAXCM010000644.1:0-2376 GCA_037141475.1 Verrucomicrobiota bacterium
ATCGTTTAACCGTTAATGATGAGTAACTTGAAGTATTTCAAAAAATCCGCCCTGCCATGTCAGGATCAAACTTTCTTTGCGGTTGACGACAGCCCGGCGGGTATCGTAGCATTCCAGCGGACGCGGGACCCATCAAAAACGGGCTGCTGCGATTGTGATCCATGGCACGCAGGCGGACGTTCGATGTGCCGACAATTGCCGGAAATTGCCAAAGAATAAACGATTTAATTAGAAAATCACCCATTGAAACAGAGCCAGCTTTACTCATCATTCCTGACCCGCCTGGCGGTTTGCAGCTGGTCGCTGCGACCGAGCGATCCGGCGAATCTTGCAAGCCACTTGCAAGAGCTCGGCATCCTGCGGGCGCAACTCGATCTGGACCCGTTGCGCGAACAGCCAGCGGTCTGGGGCGAACTGCCGACGGTGCTCGCTGATGCGGGCATTGAGGCGGTTTCCGGGATGTTCCGTACGGTCGGTGAGGACTACACATCGCTGGAGACCATCCGCCGCACTGGCGGCTTGGTGCCTGATGCCACTTGGTCAGCCAACTGGGCCAACCTCCAACTCACCGTTCAAAATGCCCGCCGCCTCGGCCTCAGCATCGTGATGACCCACGCCGGATTTCTCCCCCATGATCCGAGCGATCCGGCATTTGATAAGTTGCTCCAGCGCATGCGCCAAGTGGCACATTTGTTTGCAGACAACGGGCTGACGCTCTGCTGTGAGACGGGCCAGGAAAGCGCGGCGGCCCTTGTCGGGTTTCTCGATCATCTGGCCGAACCCAACGTGGCGGTGAATTTTGATCCGGCCAATATGTTGCTGTATAACAACGGAGATCCGATCACCGCCTTGCGCTGCATCGGCCAACGTGTGAAGTCGTGCCACCTCAAAGACGCCAGAGTCACCCAAGTGCCCGGCAATTGGGGCGAGGAATTGCCCATCGGCTCTGGCCAAGTCGATTGGTCCGCATTTTTTGCCACCATGGCCGAACACGACTATCGCGGGTATTTTTGCTTTGAGCGCGAAGCTGGAGCCGCACGCGGGGCCGACGTTGCAGCAGGCCGCGACTATCTCACCAACTTACTGTTAACAAAATCATGACCCATATTGCTGTTGTTGGACTCGGATTCATGGGCCTTACCCACATCAAGGCTTATCGAAACATTCCGAATGCACGAGTTGTAGCGTTGTGCGATGCGCAGCGCTTGCCCGTGGATGGTGTGCTCGCCGCTGCCGGCGGCAATATCGGCGAAGATGCCTGCTTGCATTTTGACATGAGCGAGGTGAAGGCAACTCATGATCTGGCGGAATTATTAGCAGATCCCTCGATCGATCTGATAGATATTTGTGTGCCGACGCTGGCGCATCCGAAGCTGGCCATTGCGGCGTTGCAGGCAGGCAAGCACGTATTGTGTGAAAAGCCGTTGGCGCGCACGGCGATGGCGGCGCGAGAGATTGCGGCGGCGGCGGCCAGTGCCAAGGGTTTTTTCATGGCCGGGATGTGTATTCGGTTTTGGCCGGAATACGCATGGTTGAAGCAGGCGATAGCGGAGCAGAGGTATGGGCGAGTGCTTGCGGCGCGGTTTCGGCGGGTATCAGAGCCGCCGGCTTGGGGGCGTGATCACTTCTTTGATGGCGCAAAATCCGGCGGTGCCATCCTTGATCTACACATTCACGACGCGGATTTCGTGCAGTATTGCTTTGGCCGCCCCACCGCAGTCTTTGCCCAGGGGTTTAGCCACTACAGCGGGGCCATCGATCATGTGGTGGCGCAGTATCAAGTGGCTGGCGGGGCAGCGGTATCTGCCGAAGGGGGTTGGGTGATGGGTGATGGGCACGGCTTTGAAATGGCGTTCACCATTATTTTTGAGGATGCGACGGTGGACTTCAATTGCAACCGAGGAGCCGACGGCTTGCGTTTGTTTGAAAAGGGACAAGTGGCGCGCACTATTGCCGTGCCACCGGGCGACGGCTATCTCGCGGAACTCAGTTATATGATTGAGTGTATCGAAAACCATCAAGCGCCCACCATTGTCACCGCCAGCGATGCCGCCAGCGCCGTGGAAATCTGTGAGGCCGAAGCCGAGTCCATCCGCAGCGGGAAAATTGTCAGTCTTTAATGAGTCGCGGCAGGCTCAATGCTTGGTGTCCTGCCCGATCCACACACTCATAGGCCCCTTCTCGCGATTGGCCCAGGCGTAGTACGGAATAGCCGTTAAGCTGAAGGGGTGGGAACTCTCATCCATGGCTTTGCCAGTTAGAACAGTGATTCCGCCTAGCAGCCCTGGCCGGGCCTCGGCATGCAGCTCAGCTGCCGCGGGCAATGTCAGGTGGTTGATGGCCACTGCGGACTGATCGGCTGCCTCAATGCAATAC
>JBAXCM010000645.1:0-2375 GCA_037141475.1 Verrucomicrobiota bacterium
GCCATCGACGTTGTCCCACATGGCGAATTGGACGGCTTTTTCGCCGACCTCGCGGGCTTCGTTGGCGTCGCGGTCGGAGCGGCAACCGATGAAGCAGCGCTGGAGGTAGCCGAAGGTATCGGCTCGGACGCGCTTGAGTTTGAGTTCGCGACGGATCGTGTCGGAGAGCAGATCGCCGAGGGCACCGGTGCCGGACAGTTGGACGTTGCCGTGGTCATCGCGCTCCGACGTTTGCATCAAGCGGGTGATCATGGCTTGGCCACTGGCATCGGCGATGCCCTCTGAAACCGCGATGGTGCACAGGCCGTGAGTGGAAACCGTGCGCTCGACGTCGGTGAGAAAGCGGGAGACGTCAAACGCGCGCTCCGGCATGTAGATGAGGTGCGGGCCGTCGTCGGGATGTTTTTGAGCGAGGGAAGAGGAGGCTGTGAGGAAGCCGGCGTGGCGGCCCATGATAACGCCGATATAGACGCCGCCGAGGGCGCGGTTATCGAGGTTGACGCCCATAAACGCCTGAGCGACGTAGCGTGCGGCGGAGGGGAAACCCGGGCAGTGGTCATTTTCGGCCAGATCATTATCGATAGTTTTGGGGATATGAATGGCCCGCAATTCATAGTTCGCGGCCCGGGCCTGCTCGTTGATGATGCGCACCGTGTCTGAGGAATCATTGCCGCCGATGTAGAAGAAATAGCGGATATCGTGGGCCTGCATCACCTTGAACATGCAGGCGCAGTAGTCTTCGTCGGGTTTGTCGCGAGTGGAGAGCAGGGCCGAGGATGGAGTGTCGGCCACCCGTTCGAGGTTGTGGCTGGTCTCGCGGCTCAGATCGACGAAGCGCTCCTTGACGATGCCGCGCACGCCATGCAAAGCGCCGTAAATGGCAGTGACTTGAGTAAATTTTCGGGCTTCAAGGACGACCCCAACCAAACTTTGATTGATGACCGGAGTTGGGCCACCGCCTTGGGCGACAAGAACTTTTCCTTTAAGAGGCTTCATGGGGACGCGGAGCATGCCCTGGTCGGGCAAGGATGCAATCACGGATTGCGGGAAAGAAACGAGTTCGGCCTCTGGCGGTGCGTGTGAAGCTTGGTTGCGAAAGAATCTTCCGAATCACCGACTACGCGAGGGGCGTTGGTCGATGGAGGCACCATCCATTCACAATTGCAGATCCGGCACCGTCCTATTTTGTTGAGCTGCCGAAGCTGATGGCATGTGACCAAGTTTCGCGCCAGCCGGATGCGTCATGATGGGCGAGTTGGAGATCGTGGTCTAGCAAGCGGACCACGAGAAACCCCTTAGGTGAGCTGGGCACGTCCGGAGTTTTTGGGTCACGGTCGATCTGGGGCGAAGGGCACATAAATACCGGGTAACCCTCCCATTGGTATTGAGCGAAGGCATGTTCGTGGCCGTGAAGGATGAGAACCACGTTATAGGGTTTGATGACCTCCTTGAGATTCTCCAGATCTGTGGGCGTCCACCATTTCTCCAGCCCCCAGCCACGCAATCCATAGTGCCAGCCAAGAATCACCGGTCGGCCACTATCCCCAACAAACTTTTTGAGGTCGTCGCGGAGGAAATCCAAACTCTGGCGGGGATTGTTCCATGGGGCGTCATGATCATAGACGCGCCGGGGTTCGTTGCCGGGGAAAATGTTCAGTTGGACGAGGTGGAGCGGACCCCAGTCCCAGGAATAATGGTAATGCTGTGCGTCGTAATGAAACGTCTCGTCGCCTCGGCGGGTTTGGTGGCGCTCAATCACCTCGCGCTGGACACGAGTGAAGTCGGTGGAGCTCGAGGTTGACAGGTCGTGGTTGCCAATTCCTTCGAAGGCGCGAAAACGCAACAGAGCCTTGCCGTTAGGATCAAAAAAGCGCTTGTACGTCTGCCAGTGGCGGGCATCGGAGACGTCATCGGTCAAATCCCCG
The DNA here is from genome assembly GCA_037141475.1 of Verrucomicrobiota bacterium. Taxonomy (GTDB): domain Bacteria; phylum Verrucomicrobiota; class Verrucomicrobiia; order Verrucomicrobiales; family Akkermansiaceae; genus Luteolibacter. The sequence continues at coordinate 1,926 of JBAXCM010000645.1, forward strand.
AGCACCAGCACCCCCCGTGGTTCCCCAACGGTGCCCCCTAGCGGAAAGGGCTTGCCCGGCAGTTCGTTGGCGATTTGAAGCGTCTGTTCAGTGCCCACTGTCCCCCATTTCTCGAGATGGATCTGCGGATCCGACATAACAAAAAAAGTGATGGCTTCGGCGGGTGCTCCTTGGATCGGCAGCAAGCCGCCACCACAGGCTGCCAGACAGAAACTAACAAGGCGCAGGAGCGAACATCGGTGGGGTGACATGGGGCGGAATGGGTGGAAGAGTCTAAAGGTCTAAAAGTCTAAAGGTCAATCCGGGAACACGATGGCTCGGTGGCCGTCGATGATGGTGCGATCATGGACGTGGAAGCGAATGCCTTTGGCGATAGCGACGCGCTCGCAGTTGCGGCCGAGGCGAACGAGGTCGGCGGGTGTGTGAAAATGCTGCACCCGCTCGACCTCC
>JBAXCM010000646.1:0-2361 GCA_037141475.1 Verrucomicrobiota bacterium
GGGCTGATGAGATAATGCCGCAGCTTGCGGGATTTGTCGGTGAGGACTGGCGCAGCTGGGGTCAATTCTTGGGGGGGGCGGCGGTGTAAACAAATTCCCATCCGCGGGTGCTCTTTGAGGCTTCGGGGGTTTGCCAGACGAGACCGACGAGGTCATTGCTTTTTCGAAGGGCGAGGCTGAATTGGCCGACAGCTGCCTGCTGTTGGGCTTCTCCGGTGAGGGAGATTTCGTTGGCGGTCACTTCGGCGGTTTTGAGTCTCAGACTGCTGTTAGGAGGGATGCAGCGGGAAATGCGCAAGAGGATATCGACGGGTGATTGATTGAGATCGACGGCGTGTTTGAGTTCCTCCCACTTGGCGAGATGGGTTTTATAGGCGGCTGCGTCCGGGGCGGCGGCGCGGGCCTTTTTGAGAAGCAAGGCGGTATGGGTGTGAACTTTCCAGAGGTTGAAGCTGAAAAATCCGATAATACCGAGGTAGGCGAGGGCGACGGCGGCGATGGAGAGGATGACATTGCGGCGGCGGCGGGCGCTGCGGCGGGCGGCACGGACGTCGGCCGGCAGGAGTTTGCTGCGGGGATCGGGCAGGACTGGGGCGGGGCGGGGCGAGACGTCCACCGGAACGCCGAACGCGCCGGCCAGTGCGCCGGGCGACACCTGATCTGACTGGGACCAGAGGAGGACATGTGAGGGGGTCAGGTCGATGTCCTGGAGGGATAATTGGATGATGGCGAGGCGGATTTCTCGGACCAGAGAGTCATCGGGAGTGACGGCCGAGACGGAGGTGGCCTGGCAATAAACGGGTTTCCCCTGATGGGAGAGGCAGAATACCCAGCGGCCGAATTCTTTCCACACCGCCAGACAATCGCCCTGTACCGGGAAGGCGCGTGCGGAGATATCGAATTCCTTGGGTCCGCGGAGTGGCAAATCGCCCTCGGAGGGAGGACGCAGATGGACGGAAAGCAGAGCGGTGGTGCTGCCTTGGCGGGCGATGACAAAGGTATCAGTGAGTTGGCCGGCCATGGGGTCCGGGCGCATGCCTAGGCCCTCGGCGTGCATCACTGCGAGTTCAGAAAACAACGAGTCGTCTTCGCTGATGACTTTCATCGGAATGGCAGTGATCGCCTTAACCGGGAAAAACATCAGGATATCGCCGCTGGGAATGCCAATCAGCTCGCTGGCACGTGAAGCTTGGGAGGCGGAGTGGAGGCTGAATTCAGCGTCGGCCTGGCTGGTCCATATTTCCCAACCGGTTTCACCGGGGACGAGGAGGATTTGATCGGTTGGCTTGCTCACGGGATGATTTCTTCGAAGCGTTCGAGGAGGGCGGGTTGGCCGGTACGATTGCGGACGATGACCGTGATGCGGCGTTTGGCCGCGCCAGCGGTACCGATGCTTTCGATGCGGGTGGTGGTGTCGTTCACAGAGAAGCGTTGGGCTAAGTCCGGACGACTATTGACATCTAGGCCCAAAAGAGCAAGTGCGGTATTGACATCTTTGAAAGGGATGTCGTCGTCGGTGTCCCGAATGCCATCGGAACCGCACACTGCTTGGGGAATGAGGGCGGCCAGCTCGATGGAGACGTTAGCGGCGGCGGCGATGAGTTCGGCTGGGGCCTCATTGAGGTCGAGGCCGCCGCTGCTCCAGACGGTGAACCAGTTGCGCCAATCCGGGCGGGCGGCTTCGACGAGATCCATGCCGCGGACTAGGCGCATTTCATCGATGTTGTAGAAGGGCCGGTTGAAGGGCTGGTTGATGCGGCCCTGGCTTTCATACCACTCTTTTTCGGCACCGTTGAGGGAAACGTCGTCATCGGCGTCGATCCAATCGGCGAGACAGGCGGTGATGCCTTGTGCGGTGTCGAGGTCCAGTCCCCAGCTGATGAACAGGTCGCGCAGCAGAGAGGTATCGTTGCGGAGGAGGATGGTGTTGATGTTGAAGCGGCCGCCCTCTGCCATAATCTTCACGTCGTAGCCGCCACCGGCGGCGGTATCGACATGGTGGAGGATGGGATCGGCGCGTTTGACGATGGGATTGCAGCCGACGGCGATTCCGATTTCGGCGATATTGCGGGCTCGGGAGCCGTGGACTTTGGCGGTGGTAAGCTCCATATCAAACGAGATGACGCGCAGGGCAACCATGGTGGCCATGCCTAGAACAGCGATGAGCCAGAGCACGGCCACCAAGGCAAAGCCGTGGGAACGCTGGGATCTGTGCGGGTGAAAAAGCATGGGCTGTATTAGTTAGGAATCAGGGGCCTGAGCGGCCGCCACCACCGCCACTGCGGCCGCCACCACCTCCGCCACCACCTCCGCCAAATTATGCAAAGCAGCGGCTCCACTACCACCCCGGGCACCCCCACT
>JBAXCM010000647.1:0-2358 GCA_037141475.1 Verrucomicrobiota bacterium
GGTATGACTCGACGCTGCCCTATTGGTTCCTCGATCGCACGATGCTCAACACCGCCTGCCTGGCGAGTGCCACCTCACACCGGTTTGCCACGGGACGATTCTGGGGCTGGGAGGGCGTAGGTTGTTGTGAGGGCACCTGCACCCATGTTTGGCACTATGCCCACGCTGTGGCCCGCCTATTCCCAGATCTTGAACGGGATGCTAGGAAGCGCACCGATTTCGGCATCGCGATTGAAAAACCGTCGGGCTCTATCCGCCACCGCGGCGAAGGGTTTGGTCTGGCGGTGGACGGCCAGGCGGGCTGTATCCTCCGCGCTTACCGCGAGCATCAGATGACAGCAGACGGCGCATGGCTCAAGGAGTTATGGTCTAACATCAAACTTGCCATGCAATGCTTGATCAAGATGGACAGGGGCGACGGACTGCTTGACGGCCACCAACACAACACGCTCGACGCCGGTTGGTATGGCCAGATCGCCTGGCTGAGCGGACTGTACCTTGCCAGCCTGCGGGCCACTGCGGAAATGGCGATAGACATGGGAGACGAGACCTTTGCCGCCGAGTGCCGCAAGATCGCTGATACCGGCCGCGCAAGCATCAAGAAGCTTTTCGACCAGGAGTATTTCATCAACCTGGTAGATCCCAAGCACCCAGAGGCGATCAATTCCGGCACCGGTTGCGAGATCGACCAGGTGTTCGGCCAAAGTTGGGCCTATCAAGTTGGTTTGCTAGACCGTGTCATCCCACAGAAAGAAACACGCATGGCGCTGCAGTCCCTGTGGCGCTATAACTTCATGCCAGACTGCGGAGCGTACCGCAAGATCTACAAGGGCGGCCGATTTTTCGCCTTGGCTGGTGAGGCCGGCATGCTGATGTGTACGTTCCCGCGCAAAGACTGGAGCTTCGAAAACGCCAGTGGAAAAGGCAACATGGATGGCTGCTGCAATTTGTTCAACGAGGTCATGAATGGCTTCGAATATCAAGTGGCCGGCCACATGATCTGGGAAGATATGGTTCAACAAGGGCTGGCCGTCACCCGTGCCGTTCATGACCGCCACCACCCGAGCAAGCGCAACCCGTGGAACGAAGTGGAGTGCGGCGACCATTACTCGCGCAGCATGGCCAGTTATGGGGTATTCATCGCTGCCAGCGGATTTGAATACCACGGACCCAAACAACACATCGGCTTCGCCCCTAAACTAACACCGGAGACCTTCAAAGCGGCATTCACCGCCGCCGAAGGCTGGGGAAACTATGCGCAACAAATCGAAAACGGAAAACTCAAGGCGGCCATCTCCCTGCGCTGGGGGAAAATGAAATTGGCAACCGTCTCGCTGGAATCTCCAGATGGTGCAGCCCGTTCCGTCAAGGTGGAACTCGCTGGAAAGATCATCCCCGCGCAACTGGCGCGGAGTGGGTCGCGTGCGGTTATCTCTCTTCCGGCCGGGGTGGAAATTCACGCCGGCCAATCGCTGGTTGTTTCCTTCGTCTGATCCCTGCCTGGCAAGAAATATATAGAAACCCCACGAACAGGATATATAAATGAAAGAAGACACCATCACCTCACAACTTGAATTCGCGTCAGAGGTTGGCCGAATATTCACCCCACAGCCACACTGCCTTGCCTTGACAGTTTCTCGCATATAAAGACATCATCTATCAGTCACATGAATCATCACATCACCCGTCGCATTGCGGCCTGCCTGATGGCCGCCACGGCCATGCTCTCCTATCTCCCGGCAGCGCGCTCCGCCGAGGTCACCAGCCTGCGCTGTGAATACCGCGATAACCCGCTCGGCATCGATGCCGCCATGCCGCGGTTGTCGTGGAAGATCGAGGCCGGAAATCAAAGGTCTGAGGCCAAAGCTCAGAAACAAACCGCCTATCAGGTGCTGGTCGCCTCGTCACCAGAGTTATTAGCCAAAGGCCAGGGCGACCTGTGGGACAGCGGCAAGGTGCCATCCGACCAAAGCATCCAGGTGGAATATGCGGGAAAACCGCTAAGTTCGGGGCGGCTTTGTTATTGGAAAATACAGGTTTGGGACAAGGACGGCAAGCCATCGGCTTGGAGTGCCCCGGCCAGTTGGTCGATGGGCCTGCTAGATGCGGTGGACTGGCAGGCGAAGTGGGTCAAGCCCGAGGGCATGGAGAACTCGTCCGCAGTCTGGATGCGCAAGGAGTTTACTCTAACACTAGAACCCGCGCGGGCTCTGGCCTATGTGAATGTAAATGGCTATTACGAATTGTATCTGAACGGGAAAAAGGTGAGCGAGGACGTGCTCGCCCCTGCGGTGTCCCAGGACAAGAAGCGCTCGCTCTATACCACCTATGATATAAGCAAGTTGCTGCGTGCAGGTC
>JBAXCM010000648.1:0-2356 GCA_037141475.1 Verrucomicrobiota bacterium
CCCAATGGCAGCGGGATGACCCGAAGCGTGCCGCCGCCCGTGAATCCAGCCGCCGCTTCGGTCTGGCGGTGCCACCGTTCAGTGCGATGGTGGCGGTGTTCGCGATGATCCTGGCTAAGATCCCGGTGGTCGGTGCCATCGCAATTTTTATCGCGGCCACCGCGTTGGCCACGGCATTTGGTTTGCTGACACTCGGTGAGGAATTGCGTGCCATCAGCCGCGTCGCACGAGCTCTTCGTGAGTCCCGTGCCTTCATTCGCAGCGACGACGAAGACGCAGTGATTCAGGCCGCCATTGCCCGCGCCTGGTTCGAAACACTCCCGCGAGTGCTGCAAATGCTCTGAAGGTGAGCACCCGGCCAGAGGCCCGTCCCCACAAGGAAAAATTGACGCTTCACCCCCCCATGGCGGTTGGCGATCTGGAAACGGTTCCGGCTTGCGGCTTGCGCCGAACTCGCCAGACTCAGCGGCGTGAACTCAACTCCTTTGGGATTTTTTGATTCTGGTGTCGGTGGCCTCACCGTCGTGCGTGCCGTCCAAGAACTCATGCCCGCCGAAAATATCCTCTACCTCGGCGATACCGCCCGCCTCCCTTATGGCTCAAAAAGCCCGGAAACTATCCGCCAATTCGCCGACGAAGATGTGCGCTTCCTGCTGGCCCACGGCGTCAAGGCTGTGGTCGTCGCCTGCAACACCGCCAGTGCCCACGCCTTGCCACGCCTCCGCGAGCATTACCGCGTGCCCATCCTCGGCGTTATCGAGGCCGGCGTCGAGGACGCTCTAGCCGACCCCAAGGCCGAGCGCATCGGCATCATCGCCACCCGCGGCACCATCAGCTCGCACGCCTATCAACATGCCCTCGCCCAGCGCCGCACCGGCCTGATGATCCACGGTCAAGCGGCACCTCTGCTCGTACCGCTGATAGAGGAAAACTGGATCGAGCACCCAGCCACCCGCCAAATCCTTCAGGTCTATCTGAATCCGCTGATCGATAAAGGGATCGACACCCTGATGCTCGCCTGCACCCATTACCCATTGCTCATTCCAATCCTCAAAACACTGCTGCCGCCCGGCGTCCGCTTGGTGGACTCCGCCACCACCTGCGCCGAACACCTGAAACGTGAACTCACCCGCCTCGACCTGCTTGCCCCACCGGACCAAACCGGCTGCTTGGAACTTTATCTAACTGACTTGTCCGAACAGTTCGAGCAACTCGCCCGGCAATTCCTCAAAAAATCTCCTGGCCGGATTCGCCGCGCACAACTGGGCGGATGAGCGGCCTCACCGCATCTAACGATTGGGCAACTGGTGTCCTTGAGAACCAGAATCAGGGGTGAATGAGCCAACATTCCAGAAACTGCTCAGGCGGGCCGTGGTGTCGTGCCATGGTTGCCAATCCCTATTTCAAATGGCATCGTCGTTGTGGCATCCTCAAAGCCCACTCCCATCTGCGCCTGTTCCTCACCTATCAAGATGATCTGGTTCGATTGTCACAATCACCTGCAATTTTCCCGCTTGGGCGACCCAGCCCCGCTGCTTGCGGCGATGCACAGCGCCGGGGTTGAGCGCTGCGTGGTCAATGCCACTTGTGAAGCTGAGTGGGCGGCGGTGGCGGCCTTGGTGCAGACGTATCCGGAGTCCCTGCTCCCCGCGTTTGGGATTCATCCAAACCATGCGCATCAGGCATGCGGTCCGTGGCACGAGCGCTTGGCGGGATTGTTGGATGAATTTCCGCAAGCAGGGGTGGGCGAATGCGGGTTGGACCGGCGGGCTGAGGCCCCGAGTATGGACGTGCAAATGCCGCTATTTCTAACACAACTTCAGTTGGCCCGGGACAGGTGTCGGACGCTCACGATTCATTGTGTCAAGGCATGGGGACTGCTCATTGATGCTTTAGCGGCGGACCCCCCACCGCCTCGCTTCGTGTTGCACGGGTTTGCAGGATCCGTGGAAACGGCACGGCGACTGCTGCCGATGGGTGCCTATTTTTCGTTCTGCGGTGAGTTCTTGCAAACACGCCGCGCCGCAGTCCTGGACGTGTTCCGGCAACTGCCACCGGAACGCATCTTGCTGGAAACCGATGCGCCCGATCGGTTGCCCCCTCCCCCCTGGGTGAGCCACCCGCTGCCACTTTCCTGCAACCATCCGGCAAACCTGCCAGCCATCGGCAGCGGTTTAGCCGCCGCCTTGGGCATGCAAGTGGCAGATATCGCCAACCTAACGACGCACAATGCACGGGTCTGCTTCGCTCGGTCATCCTGATGCTCGGATCATTACAAGGTGACCAGGGAAGCTTCTGGCAGCAATGCGAGGAGGGGTTCAGCGCGTATGTCACCAATCTAACACCCGAAGAAGCC
>JBAXCM010000649.1:0-2355 GCA_037141475.1 Verrucomicrobiota bacterium
GTGACGGTGCCCAGACCGGTGCACTGGATGTAATTGGTGTTGTAGCGCGGCCCGCCGTTGTAATAGTCCCGGCCCTTCTTGATGCAATCATCGATGACCACTGATAGAAATGGCGCCGGGGCATACTTGGCGAACATCCGGTCGATATAGTTGCTTACCCGCACTTTTTGATCGACGATGAATTCCAGCTGCTTCAGAAACGCCTGATAGAGTTGCTCAAAATCCGTGAAGTCCCGAGGATCCCCGCAATCGATGCCGGCTAGCTTGCCGGTCACCGGGTCGATGCCGCGGTTAAGCGTCACCTCAAACACCTTAGGCACGTTCAAATAACCCGTGAGCAGGAAGGCTTCCTTGCCGAAGGCACCGACCTCAATGCAACCGCTGCAACCGCCCTCGCGGGCATCGGTGATGGATTTGCCCATGCCGACCATTTCCATGACATAGACATCGGGATTGAAAACCGATGGATAGCCGTGGCCTTGGCGGATCACCCGGCAGGCGGCGTTGAGGAAGCGCACGGGTGTTTTGGCACTGACATGCACCGAGTTACCGGGTTGCAGGACGTGGAGTTCTTCGACGACTTCCAGCAAGATATAGGAAACCTCGCTGACGCCATCCGAACCGTCGGCCTTGATGCCGCCAATGTTGATGTTCGTGAAGTCATTGTAGGTGCCGCTCTCGCGGGCGGTGATGCCCACTTTGGGAGGTGCCGGCTGGTTGTTGACCTTGATCCAAAAGCAGCAGATGAGTTCCTTGGCGGCGTCGCGGGTGAGGGTGCCGGCGGCAATTTCGCGCTCGTAAAACGGTGTGAGATGTTGGTCGAAATGGCCCGGGTTCATGGCGTCCCAGCCGTTGAGTTCGGTGATGGTTCCCAGATGCACAAACCAATACATCTGGATGGCTTCGCGGAATGTGCGCGGCGCGTTGGCCGGCACCCAGCGACACACTTCGGCAATCTCCAGCAACTCCGCCTTGCGTTGCGGATCGCTCTCGCTTTGCGCCAGTTCTTCCGCCTGCTCGGCATGCCGCCGGGCAAACACGATGACCGCATCGCACGAAATGGCCATCGCTTTCAATTCCTCGGCCTTATCGGTGGCTTCAGGGTCGTTCAAATAGTCCAGCGAATCGAGGTGGGCCTGGATCTCCCGCTTGAAATCGAGCATGCCTTTGACGTAGATTTTCCCATCGAGCACGGTATGGCCCGGAGCACGCTGCTCCATGAACTCAGTGAAAAGACCGGACTCGTATGCCCGCCGCCAAGCGTCCGGCACGTGGTTGAAAATACGCTCCCGCATGGTGCGCCCTTGCCAGTACGGGATCACCTCCTCGGCATAGCGGGCGATGTCCTCGGCAGCCACATGGTAGCGCTGCTGGTCGCGGGTGTTGAGCACGTGGAAGTCCTCGACGGAATGGCAAGTCAGTTCCGGAAACGTCGGCACAGCCTTGGGCAGCGGCCCGCGTTCGCCGACGATCAATTCATCTTCGCCGAGATACAGGGTTTTCTTCTCGCAATGGTCCAAAAATTGCAGCGCCCGCATCACCGGCACCGAATAGCGGCCGTTGTTAGCCTGATAGAACGCCGTCTGGTGCAAGGCCCGCTCAATACTGATGGATGGCTCACACTCGAAACTCAACTTCCGTAAACGCTGGATTCGCGGGTTCATCCCCGGTCCCACACCCTCCGGTTTCACGACATAAAAATTCCCCTCGGCATGGGGCTGGCGCTCAGGAAGAACGGCTGGGGCGGCGGACGGTGAGTGGTGCATCGATTCGGAAGTTAGGCTGAATTGGGCGGCTGCGGCAAAAAAATAGTCCTCCCAGCCGGATTTCCAAGGGATATTTTGACTGTCGGGACGAAATTTCGCCGGTTGAAACACGCAATCGGGTCGCAAACCGCCCATTTCATAAGAGCATGGGCAAATTGTGGCGGCACTGAGCGGATGACAGGCGAGGCCGCCCGATCCGGTTCAATTGAGCACCGCGGGTGCCAGGCAGCAAAAAAGTCGGCCACCCTGCGGACCAGTGTCCCCTTCCACGAGAGTGGGGGATGCCGGCCCTCCAGACGCCCGACAAGTCTCAGCAGTCCTTAGCGCCGACTTCGCAGGCACAGCCCAGATCCCATCAAACGACCCAGCGCTAGCAACACTCATCGTCCCTCCAGCCACCACCTTGTCATAGGTCTGTTCCTGACAGAGTTATAGCCTCAACGCCATGGTTCACCAAATAATTCCGCTGTAAGCCCAAGCCCATATTCACGGAAGTAGTGGTTTACAGAATATCAACGACGCAAGCATCACTCCGAATGATTTGCGGGCTTCTCGCGTCAATCATAAAATAGCTCAATGTGATCATTCC
>JBAXCM010000650.1:0-2344 GCA_037141475.1 Verrucomicrobiota bacterium
GTGGGTATCGGCCGCGGCTTTGCCCTGGCGCTGGCCGCCGCTGGGGCTGATGTGGCCATCGTCGATATCGATGACAAGGTTGGGCCCATCACTGCGGAGGAAATTCGCAGGCTGGGACGAGACAGCCTGTATGTGCGATGCGACGTGACCCAGAGTGGCCAGGTGCAGGCGATGGTGGATGCGGTGGTGGCCCGTTTTGGTCGGCTCGACATCGCGGTGAACAACGCTGGCATCGCCATCCTTGGGGCCGACGAAACCCTCGCGCAGAGCGACTGGGACAAGGTGATCGGAGTTAATCTAACAGGCGCATTCCTGTGCTGCCAGGCCGAGGCCCGCCAGATGATCGCCCAACAAAGCGGTGGCAAGATCATCAACACAGCCAGCATGTCGGCGACCATCGCCAATTGCAACGCATCCTATGATGCCTCCAAGGCCGGCATCGTCCACATGACCAAAACGCTCGCTGCGGAGTGGGGCTGCCATAACATCAACGTCAATTGCATCAGCCCCAGCTACATTCTCAGCCCGATGCACGCATCCACCCCCACGGTGGTGCGCCAACGTATCCGCGACCTCACCCCGTTAGGATATGTCGAGCGCCCGGAGGACCTGCACGGGCCGGTCGTCTTCCTAGCCTCGGCCGCCAGCAACTACGTCACCGGACACGATTTGATGGTCGATGGAGGCCACACGCTCAATGCCTGGTTGGTGCCCCTCGGCCGGGTTTTGCCGCCGCGTGTATCCCCCGAGCAGGAAACCGTCCAGCTCAAGCATGATCTGTCAGTGATGGGGGTGCCGTTCGATGCCGACGGCATCAACCCCGACCTGCACCCGGAAATCGCCAACGTCTTCAAGGCCGCGTTCGGGCTCTAAATGGAGGCGGCCCCGATAAGCGCTTGGTTAGCACTTATGGGGCCGCGGTGATTTCAGTCGTGGATCTCTGCCGGATTATTCCGCCTTGGGCGCGTCTTTCGGTTGGTCCTTGGCTTTTTCGATGTGTGCCTTAATTTGCTGTTTGATTTGCTCACCCTGTTTGGCAACCGGATGATTCGGATAGGTGGCGACGACCTCATCGACAAATTTGTTGGCACCGTCGAGGTCGCCTTTTTCGACAAAGCGGGGGAGGCCGATGTTGAGGGTCAGGTCGATTTTAATATCTTCGGCCAGCGAGGGATTGGCTTTGAGGTATTCCTGAGCGGTGGTGAATGCTTTGTCAAAGTCCTTCGCCTGCATCAGCGGCATCACCTTGGCCTGCATGAATTCCTGCAGCCCCTTCATGGCACCTTCCGCTGCGTCCTTCTTGGCCGCAGCTTCCTTTTGTTCCTTCACAAATCCAGAGGCGTCGTTCTTGTCGAGTTCGGCAATCTTGGCCACGACATCGGCGTAGGACGCTTCGACGAGTTCGCTGTCCATGGTTTTGAGGCCGGCAACCAGGTTTTTAGCCTTTTCGACCGGGTCGGTGGCCTTGTCGGCGGCGGCGAAGGCGGCGTCGCGCTTGGCCCGCACTTCCATGAGTGAATTCAGATGGGTGACATACTTTTCGGGACCGTCCTTCTGATAACCGGTTTGGGCATAGGGTTTGCCACTGGCATCACAGAGGAAAATCGTCGGGTAGCCCTTGATTTTGAATTCTTCACGGAGTTTTTCATTTTGGGCTTGGGTGGCTTCGCTCAGCTTGGATTTGTCTTTTGGGAAATCCAGATCGACGAGCACCAGCTTGTCCTTGACGCCGGCCTTGAACGCGTCTTGCTGGAAAACTTCCTTGTCGAGCTTGATGCACCAGCCGCACCAGTCGGAACCGGTGAAGTCGAGCAACAGGTCCTTTTTCTGCGTGGCGGCCTGTTTCTTGGCAGCGTCGAAGTCCGATGTCCAACCTTCGCGGTCGGCGAAAGCGGTGGTGAGGGTGGCGAGCGCCAGCAAGCCGGTGCGGAGTAGGTGCGGGGTAATTTGCATCGCGGTGAGATTCCCCTCACTTCACGCTCTCTGTCCAGTGAAATTTTCCCGAATTATTCCCGCTTGCTATTTTTCGGGCCACCCATCTGGCTGGACCCATGCGCATTGAAATTATCAATACTGGCACCGAGCTGCTGTTAGGTCATACGCTCAACACCCACGGTGCTTGGCTCGGGGGCGAACTTTTCAAGCTCGGGCTGCGGGTGGCGCGTCAGACCTGCGTGCCCGACGGCGAGGCCATCCGTGAGGCACTCGTGGAAGCGCTCGGGCGGGCTGACGGGGTCATTGTCACCGGCGGTCTTGGCCCCACCAGTGACGACCTGACGCGTGAAATCACCGCTGAGTTGCTCGGTTTGGACTTGGTGCAAGACGATGCCGCACTGGCGTCGCT
>JBAXCM010000651.1:0-2328 GCA_037141475.1 Verrucomicrobiota bacterium
CGTCTGAGCCGCCAAAAGTGCCAAACCATTTTCCGCCGAGGTCAGGAAGTGTGAGCTTGTGGGAAACCTTTCCGCGCAGCCCTCTGCAGTGCCGACCACGCGGCCCGTGGCGCAGGCGGTGTTCTGCATCGACGTCCGTTCAGAGGTCCTGCGGCGGCATCTGGAGGCCTCGTTGCCCGGTTCGCAGACGATCGGTTTCGCCGGGTTCTTCGGGTTTCCCGTGGCCCACAAGCCAGCGGGTGAGGACCACTCCGCCGCGCGCTGTCCCGTGCTGCTGGTTCCGGCGGTTGAAAGCAACGAACCCGAGGATCCCGCAGCACGCATGAAGCTGGCTCGGAAAGCCGCATGGAAGGCGTTTCAAAACTCCGCGACGTCCTGCTTTTCGTTTGTCGAGTCCGCAGGGCTCGGTTTCGCAGCCGTGCTCGGCCGCTTCAGGCGGCACTCTGGCGACTGTTGCCACCCGCCAGCGCCTCACCTAACCCAAGTTCCGCTGGAAACCCGGGCTGCAATGGCGGAGGCAGCATTGCGCAACATGAGCCTGACCAAGAACTTCGCCCGCCTGGTCCTCATCTGCGGCCATGGCAGCCACAGTGCCAACAACCCGTATGCCTCCGCCCTCGACTGCGGCGCTTGCGGCGGCCACGCCGGAGATGTGAACGCGCGCCTCGCCGCCACCACGCTCAACGACCCGGATGTTAGAAAAATGCTCGCAGGAAATGGCATCCGGATTCCGGACGACACGCTCTTCATCGCCGGGCTGCACGACACGCTCAGCGATGACGTGGTGCTATTCGATTTGACAGACGTTGAGGACGACCACGCGGCGGAGGTTGCCGCCCTGCAGGCGGCGCTTGCCAGCGCCGGAGCCGCCACCAGGCAGGAACGCGCTGCCTCGCTCGGACTCGGCGCGCTGAGACCGAACCAGCTCGACTCTGCGGTGCGGACTCGCGGCCAGGACATCTCACAGGTCCGCCCAGAATGGGGGCTCGCTAACAACGCCGCGTTGGTGGCCGCGCCGCGCTCCCGCAGCGCCGCGCTCAAGCTCGATGGCCGGGTTTTCCTCCACGACTACGATGCCGCGGCGGATCCGGAACTCAAGGTGCTCACCCTGATCCTTTGCGCGCCGGTCGTCGTCGCGAGCTGGATCAACCTCCAATACTATGCCTCGCGGATCGATCCACTCCGCTACGGCAGCGGCGACAAGGCGCTGCATCATGTGGTCGGCGGCATCGGCGTGATGGAGGGAAACTGCGGCGACCTGAAAACCGGCCTACCCATCCAGTCGATCCACGACGGTCAGAAATTCTTGCACGAACCACGGCGGCTCACCGTGGTCATCGATGCCGCCTGCGCGTCGATCGACCAAGTACTCGCGCAACAGGAGAGCGTGCGGCAACTCATCGATAACGGCTGGATTCACCTGGTGGCGCTGGAAGGTGTCAACGCGTTCCGCCGCAATTCCGATGGATGGACCAAGATCTAACATACCACAAAATGACACAAACCATTCAAGTTGGAATCATCATGGGCAGCGAGTCGGACTGGCCGACCATGGAACACGCCGCCCGCACGCTGGAGGACTTCGGCGTGCGCTGGGAGGCGGAGGTCGTCAGCGCGCATCGCACGCCGGACAAGCTCTTCGCCTACGCCACCGCCGCCCGAGGCCGCGGGTTGCAATGCGTGATCGCTGGAGCGGGTGGAGCCGCGCATTTGCCGGGCATGGCAGCCGCTCTTACCGATCTGCCGGTGCTCGGCGTGCCGGTGGAATCCAAGACGCTCAACGGCATGGACTCGCTGCTTTCCATCGTCCAAATGCCGGCGGGCATCCCGACTGCCACCTTCGCGATCGGCAAGGCGGGCGCGGTGAACGCCGCTTTGTTTGCGGTGGCGATGCTAGCCAACGCATCACCGGAACTCGCAGGGAAACTCGCACAATTTCGGGCGAAACAAAGCGCGAAGGTAAATTCCTCATCCCTGCCACCCCTGTCATGAACTCCCAATGCGTGATCGGAGTGATCGGCGGTGGCCAGCTTGGACGCATGCTGGCGCTCGCCGCCCGGCGCATGAACGTTCGCACCGTCATCTGGACCGGTGGCCTCGAGGCACCGGCGGTCGAGGTGGCGGACGAGGTGATCGATCTGCCTTTCGAGGACCCGCAGGCGTTGGAACGCTTTTGCAGGAACGCCTGCGTGGCCACTGTCGAGTTTGAAAACATCCCTGTTTGGGTCCTTGAAGCGGTGGCGGCGCGTGTTCCGCTTCATCCCTCGCCGCAGGCCGTGGCCACCTGCCAGAACCGCTCGCGGGAAAAGGAGTTCCTGAGGGCAAACG
>JBAXCM010000652.1:0-2325 GCA_037141475.1 Verrucomicrobiota bacterium
CAAAGAGGGGATCCTACACACCAAAGACTTCCAAACGTCCACCACCTCACTGATGTTCGGCGGAGATGGCTCGGTGGATTTGAAAAACCGCACCCTGTATATGACCCTCCGCGTCGATGCTCGCGGCCTCCTCGGCATCGTCACCCTCCCGCTTCGGCCGTTTTACGGATTGTTCCAATTCCGCGGCAGTGGCCCGCTAACCAAACCCGAATGGACCAACGCCCCCTTCACCCAACCCCCGCCGGAACAATCCAAAATCTTGTCTCTGCCCCCCAAAGCCCACCCCGTCGAAGGAAATTGAATTTTCGGATTTTTCAAGTCCCACCTTGCCCGTGGGCCGTCGGCGTGGCATGGTTCCGGCATGCGGCACCCCATGACGGGGCCCCGCCTAACTTCAACCTAATGTGAGCCATGACAGATCCACTCTCCAACGCCACCCGTCTTGATCCGGACACCGGCTTCACCCCGCTGCCTTCCGTTGCACAGGCAGCCAACGACCTGCGTGCTGCCGCCGGAGAAAAGGCCAAGGAACTCGCCCACAACGTCAGCGCCCAGGCGTCCACCCTCAAGGACCGGGCTATCGAGTCCGCCCAGCACTTCCGCGAAGTCGCCACCGAAAAAGTCGGCCAAATCAAAGCCAGCGCCGTGGAAAAAGCCGATGATTTCAAGCAGTCTGCCGCAGATCGGGCACAGCGTTTGCAGGAAAGCGCCGCTGAGCAATGGCGGGACACCCGCGTATTGACCAAGGAATTCCACATCACTGCCGAGGATTACATTCGCCAAAACCCGACCAAATGCGTTGTCGGCGCGCTGGGTTTGGGTGTGCTTATTGGATTGATGGTTCGTCGATAATTCATTCCCGCCCGTTCCGCCCGAGCGCATGGCTTCCAGCTCTCTGAGCTTGGACGAGCGCTCTCCGCCTCATGAATGCTCCTCCCGGCATGGCCCGATTCCCAACTCCCGATGCCCCAGCCGAGCCTCGGTCCGAGGGTCCTGCGGGTTGGAGTGGGGCGCTTTTGGCTCTGCTCAGTTCGCGCCTCGCGCTGATCCAACTCGAGTCAAAAACCGCCGCCCGCCATGCCGGTCAACTCGCCGCTCTCATTGCCCTCGCCGCACTCGCCTCCATCTCCGCTTGGGCATTGCTCCTCGCCGGGGGCATCGCCGCTCTCGCCTCTATCACAGCATGGCCATGGCATTGGCTCGCCCTCGCCGCCGCCGCCGCCCATGCTCTGGCCGCATGGATTTGCCT
Source organism: Verrucomicrobiota bacterium (assembly GCA_037141475.1). GTDB lineage: Bacteria > Verrucomicrobiota > Verrucomicrobiia > Verrucomicrobiales > Akkermansiaceae > Luteolibacter. Next base: position 1,250 of record JBAXCM010000652.1, read on the forward strand.
GCTGCGCGCCCGGGCCGCCTCGCGTCCAGTATTCCCCATCACCCGCGCCGAATTCCTCAAAGACCGCGAATGGATCGCCACCCTCAAAGCACCCCGCAAATCGAACAATTGATTCGTCTCAGCGCGGCCTCCCGCAGCCAGCTCAGCCAGCAAGCCGCCGCCGTCCGGCAACGGCTGGATGTGCCCGGCCGCGTCCTTAACTCCTTGCGTCGCCACCCGTCTGCTTGGCTGGGTGGGGTCCTGACCACCGCAGTCACCGCCACCTTCCTGTTGCGGCGCCCCCCCACCACTACGAAACGCCGCCGCGGCTGGAGCGGCCTGCTGGGTTCCCTTGCATTCAGTGCCGCCCGGCCCCTCGTCAAAGCCTGGTTGACCACCCAGCTGCAACAATTCGTTATGGCCCAGATCCACTCCGCCACCCTTTTGCGCCAGCGCTCCAACAGCAACGGATACCCTAAATCACAGTCGCCCAGCTAACTGTTATCAGTCCCCTCCAACTTTCTTCAACCCCCTTTTTCCTACCAGCATCATCATGTCAGGCCATCAAGTTCTCGATCACGTTGACCAATATCTCCAGCTCGGACGTGAATACGAGTGTTCCGATATTCACCTTCCCACGTCCTATCCCCCCGCCTGGAGACGCTTCGGACAACTCGCTCCTATCTGGGATGACCATCCCCACCTCACCCCGCACGATACAGAGCGGCTCGCCCGGTCGTTCCTCGGTCCGCATGAATGGGCGCGCCTCCAAGACAAGGGCGACGTTGATTTTGCCTACGCCAACAGCCACGGCCGCTACCGCGCCTCGGTCGTCAAACAACGCCTCGGTTATGACATGGCCTTTCGCGTCATCAACACCAAGATCCGCTCAATGGCGGACATCGGCCTGCCCCTCGACGCCATCACTCCGCTCACCCGCTATCAAAACGGCCTGATCCTGGTCACCGGATCGGTTGGCTCCGGCAAGTCCACCACGCTCGCGGCGCTGGTGGATTTCATCAACATCGACCGCGAGGACCACATCCTCACCCTTGAAGATCCCATTGAATACGTCTTCGAATCCAAGGGCTGCCACG
>JBAXCM010000653.1:0-2319 GCA_037141475.1 Verrucomicrobiota bacterium
ATTCCAAACCGGGAAAGGCTGGCAAGAGCGAGGGGTGAATGTTGATAATTTTGTTAGGAAAAGCTTCTAGCAAGGGCTGTTTCACCAGTCGGAGGAATCCGGCGAGGCACACGAGATTGACGCCTGCTGCCTGCAAGCGGGCTGCGGTTTCCTGTTGGGCTTCGGCGGGGAAGCGGGTTTTGAATCCGCGACAATCGATGAGGCCGGTCGTGATGCCGTGGCGGCGGGCGCGCTCGAGGATGAAAGCGTCTCGATTGTCTGAGAGGACGAGGGCAATGGTTGCGGTGAGAGAGCCGGCGGCGATTGCGTCGAGAATGGCCTGCATATTTGAGCCGGAGCCAGAGCCAAGGATACCGAGGATCATGCCAGAAGTCTTGGGGCCTCCAGGGTCCCGTGCCAAGCTCAAATCACCACACTTTGATGGAGCCCGAAACGGGAGCTTCAATGGGACCCACCGCAGGATTGGCTGCATTGCGCGGCTTGCCGAAATAGTCGCCATCAATACGCAGCGGCGATCCGTCAGGATTCTCGTAGGCGCAAGCACTGACTTTGGCTTTTCCTAACAGTTCAGTAGTCACTATTTGGCGGGCAGGTGCGGCGCTTGGGGCGGGGTCAGAGTTCAAGGAAAGATACCAACCGTCGGTTTTTTCGAGCAACTTGATTGCTGGATCAAAGGTGGCGTTGACTCGCGGGGCGGCCTCCGTCTTGGCGGGTTTGGCACCCTTGAGAAACACATTGCCTTGCATTGTCACGGGAAATTTTGCGGTGTTGTAAGGGGCGGAATTCCAATGTTCCACGAAGATGTTGTTGTAATAACGATCATCGCCGTTCGGGTTATCGTGCATGCCTGCCAGTTCGGTCGAGTGCGGCTTGTGGAAGGGTGTCAGACGGCCATCGAAGGGATTCGAGTTGAGGCGGCCCGCGATGAGATTGTGGACATAGGCACCCCCTTGCGACACACTGAGCAGGGTCGTCGGCGACAAAAACAAGTTGTTGTCCACAAGGAACGGCCCGTGGTCCACCTCGACGAATAAATCCTGGTCGGCGTTATCATGGAACAGGTTGCGCGAGATCCTCGTGCCCTGAGCCATCCAGTCAAGCCAAAGGCCGCGGCACGTCCGATAGATGTGGTTGTGGCTGATCTCCACGTCGATGGCACCATGCAACTTGATGCCCGCCATCTCCGCGCCGGTGAACAAGCGGCGCACATGGATGTCATGAATGGTATTGCCGGTGATGCTGCTGAACACGGCACCCAAGCTGCCGACAATGCCAGTTTGCTCGCAATCCGAAATGGTGTTGTTTCGCACCAAATGATGACCAATGGTGTCCTTGTTCCAACCTCGGGCCAACCCGCGCTCAATCGTCTTGACGTAGCCCTCGGCGGTATCAGCCGACGTGTTGTCGAACTCATCGCCGTGCTTGCCCAAGGCGATCCCCGAACAAACCGAGTGACGCACCACGTTGTTCTCGATGATCCAGCCCTTGCTCCAATTCGTGCCAATCACCCCGATCTGCTCAGCGGTTGGCGGTGCCCACGGCGTGGCCGCCTTACATAGCTTGAATCCCCGGACAGTTAGATAGTTGATGCCGGTTTTCTCCGGATAGAAGACACTTTGGCGCACGTTTATCTCCACCTCCTGCGTGTTCGGATCCACCCCCTCAAACTGCGCCCACAAGGTGGTTGTCGCCGCTTCCACCTGAGCGAACCACAACGGAGTGGGCGCTACAGGCGCTAGCACCGCGTCGAGCTTTGCGGCCTCTGTGAGCCACTCGCCATTCAGATAGACCGCGCCCGTGTGGTGGAGGCGGCCCTTGCCGTGAAACCAATCGCCATGGATCAGGTCGCTGTACGGGTTGAAGCGGCCGAAGAGCGCATTAGGCAGGACGACTTTCCAAGTATCTGCCTGGACTTTTTCCCAGCCTTTGACGGGTTCGGCGCCGGTGATGACGACCGTCTCGCCGGCAACCGCCTGATAGACGATGCGCTGCTGGTCGGATGAGCCACCGCGCGGAGGATTGACGCGTTCGCGGTACACCCCGGCATGCACGCTGATCCCATCGCCCGGCTGGGCAAGGTTGGCTGCGGCCTGGATATGACGCAGCGGGGCGGCAAGGGTACCGGGATTGTCGTCCTTACCAGTTAGGGCGACGTGGAGCTCGGTGGCGTTGAGGTTGACCAGCAAGAGAGCTGGCAATAATGATAGAAACGGGTGTTTCATAGGAGTTTATTGCCAGCTGTTGGTGGTCTGAGACGCATTCAGCCACGCGAGCCAAGCGGCTATTTTTTAGGTTCTTCGTCGCCGGCATCCACCGAGA
>JBAXCM010000654.1:0-2309 GCA_037141475.1 Verrucomicrobiota bacterium
CCAGCGGCCCGGCGCAAGATCGAACAGATGCGCGCGTGAGCGTACTGCACGTAGAAAACCGGGTTATCGTTGGTGCGCTTTTCGAGAAGGGCTAGGTCGATGTCGAGCATCGAGTTGATCGACGTGGACCAGATCGAGTTTGTGCGCGGGCCGCAGGGCTCGCTGTTCGGCCGCAACACCGTGGGTGGCCTGATCAACGTCACCAGCCGGCGACCGTCCCTGACCGACCTGACGGGCGTTTTCGATACAGAATTCGGAAACTATAACTTCCTTGACGAGCGACTGAGGGTTTCCGCCCCGATCATCAAGGACCAACTCGGTTTCAGCTTCGCCGGCGGCTATTCCGCCCGCGACGGCTACACCGTGAATGATGTCACCGGGCATGACCTAGACAGCCGTGAAGGATACTTCGGCAAGGCGCAGTTGTTATGGAAACCCGCGACGGATTGGGAAGCCCGCTTGATCGTGAGCGGCGAGTCGGCACGCGACGGCGACTACGCACTCGGCGATTTGAACTATATCCGCGCCCATCCACACCACGTCCAACGCGATTTTGAGGGATACACGAACCGCGACATTTTCGCGCCGACGCTGGTGCTCAGCCACTCCGGTCAGACGGTTGATTTTTCGATGATCACCGGGCTGGTATGGTGGCAGACCGAAGATCACACCGCCCTCAGCTATGTTCCAACGCCCGCTCCGATCGGCTACCGCAACGACAGTCAAAGCGATCTGCAATTCACCGAGGAACTGCGCTTCGCCTCGGCGAAGGACGCCCCGCTGGTGCTCTCCCATGATCTCAAGCTCAAGTGGCAGGCGGGCGTGTCCATGTTTACCCAGAACTATGCACAGGATGCCGTGAACAACTACAATTTCGGCGTGCTCTATCAGCCCGGCAGCTTCTTTCCGGGATTCCCTACGGGTTACTCGCCGGCGAACAGCCAGCACGCGCCGCAGTCCTCGCTCGATGACATCGGCGTGGGCACCTATGCCCAGGCCACTTTGACCGCCTGTGAGAAATTCGATTTTACCCTCGGGTTGCGTGGCGACTATGAGAACAAATCGGCTGACATGAATACCTACTTCGCAGCACCCGACCCTCTTCTCGGTCCATCCACCCATGTCAATGCAAGCAATGATTTCTCCACGCTGACACCGCAACTCTCAGCCGCTTACCACATTACGCCCGACGATACCGTCTATACAACCGTCAGCCGCGGTTACAGGGCGGGTGGTTTCAATCCGATCTCCCCGGCGGGTGCCGAATCCTACGACCCAGAAACCAGTTGGAATTATGAGATCGGAGCCAAGACCTCGTGGTTTGACAACCGGCTGTCGGTAAACCTTAGCGCGTTCTATATTCATTGGGACCACCTGCAACTCAATCAACCCACGGGAATGGGCTACAACTATTACATCGCCAATGCCGGTGCCGCCGAAAGCAAGGGCGTCGAACTGGAATTGAAAGCGCACCCGGTCAAGGGTTTGGACCTCTTCGGCAGCGTGGGAATTACGGATGCCGAATTCCTCAATGGAGCCACCGCCACTTGGAACCACACGGCCACATCCGTCGGTGGCAATCATCTGATTTACACTCCTTGCTACACCGCCAACTGTGGAACGCAGTATTCCTATGAAGTCTCTAATGATGTGACGGTTTACGCTCGGGCCGAAGTCACGGCATACGGTCGTTACTACTATGATGCGGTGAACAATGCCTCCCAGGGTGCCTATAGCCTGGCCAATTTCAGCGCCGGAGTGCGCGGCAAAAACTGGTTCGCCGAAGGCTGGGTCCACAATGCCTTCGACACCAACTATGTGCCGATAGCGCTCGAATGGAGTCCTGGCAGCATGCTCGGCGAAAGCGGCACGCCACTGACTTTCGGTGTTCGAGCCGGAGTCACATTCTGATTGGCAGGAGATAGGACCGATCCACCCGACGAGCCCTATCTCTACTGATGGCGCATGGCGGAACCTCTGGATTGCACCCTAGCGCGGCATATATCCTGCGTAGGCAGATCGAAGAGGCCGACCTGGGTGTTATCAGCAAACGGGTCGGTGCCCGCGTGATCTACTACTGGGTCAAGCATCCCGAAGTCCTGCAAGAGGCGGTGGCGTGAATAGAATGAAGTCAGGGAGGCGGAGGTAAGAACTCTCGTAAGGCCTGAAGAATCAGAACGGATCCAGAGGATGTGATGGTTTCAAACTCACAGAACTCAGTTAACGACCTCGTTTTAGACGAAGGGGTGAGCAGGTTCAATTCCTCCGATTGTGGGATTTTTCGGGGGTTGGCCAAAATCAGTTAGATC
>JBAXCM010000655.1:0-2308 GCA_037141475.1 Verrucomicrobiota bacterium
ACCTAACTCCCCTCCCCTGCTATCTGCTGCCGCGCGATTTCTCGTCCTGAACATGCTGCGCGGCGGTGCCAACCTCGGCCCGGAATATGGCTTTTCCCACACAGATCCGGCCGTCGCATGGAAAACCGGAACCTCCCACGGATTCCGCGATGCTTGGGCGCTGGGCGTGCGGGGAGATTACGTGCTGCTCGTCTGGCTCGGCAATTTCAGTGGCCGCGGCAACAACGCGCTGGTCGCCAGACACTGCGCAGCCCCCTTGTTGTTTGACTTGTTCTCCCGCTTGCAGCTACCTGATCGGGCCAGCGAGCCTCCAGCAGGCGTGCGCCAAGTCGACCTTTGCTCGATCTCAGGGGATTTGCCCGGCCCGTGGTGCAAACAATCCGCCCCAGGCTGGTTCATCCCCGGTGTTTCACCGATCAACTTGTGCCAATTGCACCGCAACATTCTAGTGGATGGAATCACCGGAAAGCGGGTCGCCCGTGACGACGGCCGAACCGGCTTGCTTCGCGAGATCCATGAATTCTGGCCGCCCGATCAGTTGGAATTGTTCCGCAAGGCCGGCCTACCACGCCGCTCTCCTCCCGACCCCGAAACCGGCACTGATACCTTGCTAGGCCTCGATCCCGGCAATGCCCCCACTATCACCTCCCCGTTGCATGGCCGCACCTACCAACTGGACGCCAGCCCGGCCGATTCCGCCATCCAATTGCAAGCCCGTGCCGCTCCTGGCGTGCGCCGCCTCTACTGGTTTGACGGCGAGGCATTCCTCGGCTTCTGCGCCCCGACCGATTCCCTTCCCTGGCTAGCCCCACCTGGCGACCACCACCTCCACCTGCTCGACGACCACGGCCGCAGTAGCGACACAACGATCCGCGTTCGACACTGAAATGCTTGCTCAAACAGGCAGCCCCCCGCCCGACAATGATGGACTTTTGGGGCCTGCACACACTCAATCTAACCCATGACTCATCGCGACATTTCACTGGTCCGATCGGACCAGTGAAATGTCGCGATGGTCAGTGAAATGTCGCGATGGAGGATGCTGTGGACTTTTGCCAGAAATCCAAGCTGGGATTTTCAGCTATCGGGTTTAACGTTGCCGCCGATGCCTATAAAAGATGAACGAGTGAAACAAGGGCTCATCGCAGCAACCGTGCTGACGACCCTAACCTGCGGAGTGGTGGCCCTGCTGCTGGGGTGGCGCTTGGTGCCCGGTCTGCTCGGTGAATGGCTGGGGACCATCGTAGGCATCCTCTCCACCCCGTTTTTCCTGCAGGCCTCATTTGTGGTTTTGGGCGTGCTGGTGATTATGGTGGTTAATGCCGTGCACCGCCATCGAGACGGAGACGAATTTGTCGCCCTGGCTGATTTGCCGGAGCGCCAAGCGCCCCCGGCCAATGGCGCCAAGCCGCCACCAAACCACGACTAACCGCCATGCCACGCCCGCTCCAATCACCTGAAAAAGAATTGCGCTTCACCCGCTCGGGCCAAGCACCCGCGTTTTGGCTGGCTTCGGCGGTGTTCACCTGCGCCACAGCGACCCTGCTGGCCTGCGCACTGTACCGCAACGTCAACCCGCAGTTGCCACATCCGGCATGGGCCATCCTCCCACTCGCCTTGGCGCTGCTGGCCGGACGCATTGCCGTACACCTGACCCGCCACGCCTACCTGATTCTAACACCGCTGGGAATTGAAGTTTTCCCATTTTTCCGCCCGGCAAAATGCATGCGGCTGGTTAGCTGGCAAGAAATAGCAGATGCAGAGGTTGACGCGGATCTCAGCCTACTGACGCTGCACCATGACGTCCAGCGCGGCTCCGGCCTGCATCTTTCACTCGCCCCTATCCGCGAAGACCGGCGCGAATTGCTTGCCAAAGCCGTAGCGGTGCGGGTATTCAAGCCCTCCAACCGTCCCTCGTGAATACGAACCGACTCCTGAATCCCCACCCGATGCACAAGTGGCGATTGACGAGTCGCCACCATAGATTTCACCGGGACCCCCTGAGCCCGGTGAGAATAGAATTCCCTGTTACCCATCAGCTCAGGGGATGAAAATCCTCCGCCACACCAAGCCCCCTCCCCCTCCAACTCCCCGCCATGCGCCCGCACTCTCAACAAATTCTATCCGTCGAAGACGCCTTTGGCCGCAATGGCTGGCATTGTGAACTCGTCGAGGGCCGCGAAGTGCCGTGGTCGCTTCTGGTGAAGGACATGCCCAAATCGAAACACCAAGACATTGACTTTATCGTCGACCAGCTCGACTGGGACAAGAACGTCGATCCCGATTTCGGCGCCCACAACTTCATGCG
>JBAXCM010000656.1:0-2291 GCA_037141475.1 Verrucomicrobiota bacterium
CCCTATGACAACAAAACGTCTCAGTCACCGCTTGATCTATCCAGTACTCGCCGCCCTGTTCGCTGCCAGTTGCGCCCCAGTCACGCCCGTTAAACGGGTCGGCATGGTCACCCAGTTGCGCTCTGACAAAGTTGCGGAGTACAAGCAATTGCATGCCGACTCAAATGCCGGCGTGCGCGACCTGCTGAACAAATATCACATGCACAATTTCTCGATCTATCTACAAAAGATTGACGGCAAGTGGTATGAGTTTGGCTACTACGAATACACAGGCAGTCACTTTGAAGAAGACATGGCCACCATGGCCAAGGAACCGCGCACCATCGAGTGGCTCAAAAAGTGCGATCCTTTGCAGAAACCCCTTCCGGGCGCCAAAGGTTGGACCGATATGTCGCGGGTATATTTCAATCCGTGAGCACGTTAGACTCACGCCTTGAATATATCCAATGAACATTGACAGGCTTGGTGGCGGCCCTCAAGCTAACGGGCGACCGTCAGTGTGACGGTCGCCTACAGTCACTGTTGAATCATGAATGACCCAAAGACACTGCGTTTTTTGTCTGCCGCGGATGTGCGGCGTGCCCTGCCAATGAGCGAAGCCGTGGAGGTGATGAAATGTGCCTTCCAGGAATTGTCAGAGAACCGGGCGGTCGTGCCATTGCGTACCCATGTGGCGATGCCCGAGCATCAGGGTGGCGTGCTGGTCATGCCAGCCCACAGCCCGGACTCCGCACGCTTCAGTTTGAAGGTGATCAGTCTGTTTGAGAACAACCCGACGCTCAACCTGCCATTTATCCAAGCCATGGTCATGCTGTTTGATTCCACTAACGGCACACCCTTGGCCATCATGGAAGGCACCTCCCTGACCGCCATTCGCTCGGGTGCCGCGTCCGGGGCCGCCACCGATTTGTTAGCCAGGACAAATTCCAGCAAGGTCGCTATTTTTGGTGCCGGCCTGCAAGCTCACACGCAGCTGGAGGCGATGTGTGCGGTTCGCCCCATCAGGACCGCGAGTGTTTTCGACCAAGACCCGCAGAGGGCTGCTGCCTTTGCCTGCGAGGCCAGTGCTGGGCTGGGCATTTGCGTGACGGTGGCAGCCACTTCTGCTGAGGCCCTCGAAGGTGCCGACATCATTTGCACAGCCACCACCTCGGCCACGCCGGTGTTTGCCGATGACGAGGTGGCCAGCGGCAGCCACATCAATGCCATCGGCTCGTACAAGCCACACATGCGGGAAATCCCCCCTCAGACCGTGACCCGGGCCTACGTCGTGGTGGATCAGTTAGATGCAGTATGGGCCGAGGCCGGGGACCTGATCATGCCGCTGCAAGCCGGTTTGATTCATTCCGGTCACGTGCAGGCCGAGTTGGGTGAACTCGTCGGTGGCACCAAGCCCGGCAGGACGGATGAGCAGATGCTGACGTTTTTCAAATCGGTGGGCATCGCCATCCAGGATCTGGCGGCGGCCACTCGAGCGCTGACTAACGCCGAGAAGCTTGGGCTGGGCACCGAGGTAAACCTGTAACGCAGGTGGGTTGCGCCGTTATTTTTGGACCAGGCCGAGGGGCAGGACGGTTTTGCCGGCCAGTTCGTTAAGGACTTGGGCGAGGCCGGTGTAGATGGCGGCGAGTCCGCAGAAGATGCCTTCAAAGCCGGTGAAGTGTTTGAAGTCGCGGCCGGCCCCGCTGATGTCGCCGTAGGCCAGCAAAAAGAAAAGAATCGTTAGCGAGAGGAACACAACCTGCAGGGCTCGGCTGAGGTGCAGGGTGCCGAGGAACATGACGGCAGTGAACAGCCCCCATATCGCTAGAAATGCCGCTTTAGCGGTTTCGTCGGTGGGGCCGGCCAGTCCCATTTTTGGCAGGACGATCAAGCCGACGAGGGTGAGCCAGAACATGCCGTAGGAGATGAAGGCGGTGGTGGCGAAGGTGTTGCCTTTTTTCCATTCCATGAAGCCGGCAATCACTTGGGCGCAGCCACCATAGAAAATCCCCATGGCCAGAATCATGCTGTTGAGTTCGTAATAGCCGGCATTGTGCAGGTTGAGCAGCACGGTGGTCATGCCGAAGGCGAGGAGTCCGAGGGGTGCTGGATTGGCGGTGCCGTCCTTGATCTGGGTAAGCGTGGCTTGTGACATGGGATGTTTTTTGTTCGGGTTTTCTGGCAAATCGGGGGGCAATCTCACTGACATTCCTCGTCAGGTCAAGGCAGCCGGCCGGATTTTTTTTGGTCTTTTCGATACTTGAGGACACAAGAGCAGAACCCGGCGCGAGTATGGAGCAAGGATTTAG
>JBAXCM010000657.1:0-2287 GCA_037141475.1 Verrucomicrobiota bacterium
CGCTTGGGGCCGCCATTGCGTTTGTGGTGCGGGGTATCGGGAAACCCTCCAGATTTTGATTTCCGCGCCGTCGCTGGAATAGTGGCGCGAGGTCACCTCCATCGAGTGGGTATAGGACAGCGACGGAATGACCCGCAGGTCATCCTCGAGCATGTAGGCTGCGGACACCGCGAGCTGGCCAAGATAGGCCTACGGCAACGATTCCTGCATCTCGGACACACATCAGACGATGCTAATGTTCCACCCGCTTTCGACGGCCTGGAGCGTTCACTAAACCCCTCTGCGCCAGCCAAGCCAACACATTGGAATCATTGATGTCAAAATCGGGGCTTTCGGTGTTCACTAATCTATAATATAATGCACATATTCTGGGCAACCGTGAAGCATTCCATCATGACTGTGCCGCTCCGCGTGGCTATTTACGCCCGAGTGTCGACGACTGAGCAGAACCCCGAAGCGCAACTGGCTGCTCTTCGGAACTACGCGGTCAGCCGCGGCTTTGTAATCCAGGACGAATACGTCGACCGCCTTTCCGGTGACCACAGCCCGCGCGCTCGTCGTTCGCGCGGGCCCAAGGGGCCGGCCTTTGACCGGCTGATGGCCGACGCCCAGCAACGGCGCTTCGACGTTGTCGTGGTGTGGAAATATGATCGCTTTGCACGCACGCTTGGCGTGTTGGTTGGCGCACTCCAGCAGTTCAACAGCCTGGGGATCGATTTCATCAGCTATACCCAGAGCATCGACACCACGACGTCCATGGGGCGCCTCTTCTTCAACATCATCGGCTCCTTTGCCGAGTTCGAGCGCGAGATGATCATCGAACGGGTCCGTGCCGGGCTGGTTCATGCCCGCGCCAAGGGGCAGATGCTCGGCCGCCCCGAGCGCGACCCGACCGCAAAGGCCCGGATCGTTGCTTTGCGGGCCGAAGGGCTGAGCCTGCGCGCAATCGCCAACCGCGAAGGGCGATCGCCCTCGGGCGTGCTCAAGATATTGAGGATGGCGGCGGCAGGTAACTCCGAAGCTGGCCGGCCCTGACCGATGCCGGCACTTCCCGAGATCGCCTATCCGTGTCTGAAGCCCGTGCCGACGGATCGGGAACTGGATGCTTGGTTTACGCCGACAGCGGCCGATCTGGCGTTTGCTGATCGCCACACCCGGCGGGGCCGCCCCGGCCCCCGCATCGTCCTCTTGGTGCTGCTCAAGACCTTTCAGCATCTCGGCTATTTTCCACGGCTCGCTGAGGTCCCGGCCCCCATCCTGGTGCGGATCACCCAAGCGACAGGCCGGGCGCAGGTTCCGGAAGGACTGTTCACTTACGACAGTTCGTCCTACCGCACGCGACTGACGGCCCGTATCCGTGCGCATCTGGAAGTCATGGCCTTTGATCCGGTGGCACGCCGGATACTGATCGCCACCTGCCTTGACGCTGCCCGCAGCCGCGACGATACGGCCGACATCGTCAATTGCGCGATCGAGGAACTGGTCCACCAGCGTTACGAGTTGCCTCTCCAAACCCTCCTGCTGCGCGCTGCCCGCACGGCGCGGGCCACCATCAACCGCGGCTATCGGAACGCCCTGCACCAGGCCCTTGACGCCGCAACGCGGGAGCGTCTGCAAAAACTTCTGGAGGTCGAGCCTGGCCAGACCCACTCGCCCTGGGATGCGATCCGGGCCGACGCTCCCCACCCCTCGCCACAGCGCATGAAGGAATTCCTCGCGCATCTCGCATGGTTGCGCGCCCTGGGGGTCGATCCCACGGTGTTCACCGGCATCCCCGACGCCAAACTGCGGCAGTTCGCTCTGGAGGCGCAGGCACTCGACGCCGCCGCTCTCAGTGCCGTCAGCAAAATCAGGCAGATGGCTTTGATCGCCTGCTTCCTCCGCCGGCAGTTCGCCCGCTCGCTCGACGATGGTGTCGAGATGTTTCTGCGCCAGATGCAGCGGATGCACAATCGGGCCAGCGAAGCCCTGTTGCGCCATCAGGCCCGGACGGCGGAACAGACCGCCGCGCTGATTGCCCTGTTGCGCGAGGCCGTGGTGGCCTGCCATGGCGACGGCAGCAAGGAGCAACGCTTCGATGCGGTCGTCGCCCTGCTGGGTCCGGACGCGGACACCATCCTGGCGCAGTGCGATGCCCATGCCGCCGTCGCCGGCCACAACCACCTGCCGTTCCTGCTGCCGCTCTACCGGGGCCAGCGGACGGCATTTCTGCGCTTTCTCAAGGGCGTTCCTCTTCAGGTGACCTCCCAGGGCAAGGCGATCGAGCAGGCCATCGCTTTTTTCCTCG
>JBAXCM010000658.1:0-2276 GCA_037141475.1 Verrucomicrobiota bacterium
CCTCAGCATTCATGATCAGTATTCCTTTCGGAAAGGTGGAAATCTAGTTTTCATATTAATGTGCCGGCGCGACGAAGTTGCCGAGGCCGGTGTAGTCAACCGCGACGCCACCCGTGCCGGCGAGCGACGGGGCATTGGCAACGGTGTTGCGGGCGGCGGTCGCCGTGTTCGTATAAACGGCGGAACCCGCCAGGGCCTTGTGTGAATTGTGACAATCATTGCACTCCACCTTGCGGCCCGCCACTTGTTGGGCATTGGCGACCGGGTGACGGAATGCCTTGGCGAAATCCAACTGCACCTGTTTTACCGCCGGGCCGGTGGCGCCGTGGCATGTGTAGCAGAGATTCTCCTCAAAGTCGGCCAGCAGTTTCGGGTAGTGATTTGCCGGGTTGGCGGTATCGGGCCATCCATGTATGGGGTGGCAATTCAGACACGCGCCGCGGTCGGCCGGGTTGGTGCGGGCCGGCAGCAGCGAGCCGTTTTTGCCTCCCGGCCAAAGTGTGTTGCTGTTAGCGATGGCGAGATGAGCGGCAGGTGTCGCCGTATCCGACTGTGTATGGCAGTCAACACAGACGGAGACGCTGTCGGCAAGCCGGAGCAACTTGGCATCACCGGTGGGACTATGATGGATTTTATGACAGGTCAGGCAACCGAGCGTGCCGGAGGCTTGCTCCATCGGTAGCGCAGTGGGCGACCGATGCGTCGCATCAACCGGAAGTGTGATTGCGACGGGATGAGATCCCGCGGCTGAGTTGGGCACATTGTACGACTGGTGGCAGTCATTGCACATCTGGTCATGGTCATTGTCCACGCGCATGAAGTGGCGGCCGTTGCCGGTGCCCGGTCCGGCATAGGCCGGTGCGCTGGGATCGAACGGCGCGAGGGATTGATCGTGTTCGTCGTGACATGCGGAACAGTAAGCGACCCCATTTACCATGTGGGCGAGCAACACCGCGTTGGTGGGTTGGCTCAGACCGGCACGGACATACAGGTTCCATCGGTCGTTGAGTTGGAAGGAGATGCCTGGCCCGTCGGAGAAAGAAACTTGGACGCCCTGATCGAGGGCGCTATTAGCGCCGGTCAACAGACTGGTGCCGGAGCCGCCGCCGGGCGAAGTGGCGACCCAATTGAATCTTGCCGTGCCGGCTGCGCCTGCGGTCGCAATCGTGATGGTATAGGTCTTGGGAAAGGCCCCGGTGTAAAGGCCACTGGAGACCAGCGAACCCGTGGAAGGGGCGCTCGCGCCGCCCAGAAAGTCAACGTGGCCGGCGGCGCTGGCATCCCACCGGTGCGAAGTGCCGGTCGCGTTGGTCAGCGCAGGCAGACCCGACCAAGGCAGGGCTTGATCGCTATTAGCGAACGGAGAGGATGACGCGGCGCCTCCCGACTGATGACAACTCATACAGAGATTGGGGTTTCCAGCCGCCGCCGAGAGGCTCCCTCCCGGCGCCTGGTGGGGCATGTGGCAGGAAGCACAGAGATCGGTCGTGGCGTGGGGAGGGTCGATGGCGAAAGCCGAGGCGGGCACCAGCATGGCCGCCACAACAATCGACCTGACCCACGAGCGGGCAAACCTAAGGCCGAAAGTCCTGGCCGACGGCCACCCAGTCGAAAACCAAGCCAAATATGCAGAGGAGATGAGTTTCATAATCAGTAGGCAAAAGTTTTGTTGCCTTCATGGTTCTTGCCGTGGCAGGAGAGCGCGCAGGAGCCGTGGTTCAGGCCGCGGGCCTGGTAGCTGCGGGCACCGGTGACGACGGTGGGATTAAAATTGATGAGATGCGCGTTGGGAGAGCCATGTGGGTCGTGACACGTCATGCAGGATGTCATGCCGATATGTTCAGCATGGCGGGGCCAGGCGGAGTTGAAAAAGTCATGGCATTTGAAGCAGAGCGCGGAATTTCCGGAGTTTGATGCGGCATCCGTCAGGTTGAGCGTCCGTTCCAGCAAGGGTGTGTAAATGGATCCGTGCGGGCCATTGGGTCCGGTGCCCCCGGCGTTGACGCCACTATCGCTGCTGTGGCAATCGCTGCAGGCAATCTTGCTGGTGGCAGTCCAGGAAGGTTTCAAGCTCGGGACATTGGGGTTGTGACCAACCGCCACGACGGGATGGAAGGAGTTGGTGCCGCCCGCGTTCTGGAACTCCAGCCTTGTGTTGAGCTGCGGGTATTGTCGATTGACCCGCGCTGGCCCCTGGGCCGTTTCCGCATGACAGCGGAAACAGAGTTCGTATTCGTAGTTCACTTGCCGAACCTCTGTGCCGCCTGCGTTAAGAC
>JBAXCM010000659.1:0-2271 GCA_037141475.1 Verrucomicrobiota bacterium
GGATGCTGCCGTTATGGGGGAGGTCGAGTGCGATGACTTCGCCGTTGCGAACAGGCACGATGGCTTTGCCGTCGCGGATGGCGATGGCTCCGAGCACGGCGTCGGGGATCACGGTTTTCCAGCGGATGGCGCCGGTGCTGCGGTCCAGCGCCAAGACGAGTCCTTCGGGATCTGGCGCGGCGAAGACGAAGTCGCCTTTGCCACAGCCGATAATCACCAAGTCCCCGTCGATGCTCACTGCGCCTGTAGCGGGGTACGGAGTGGTGGTTTTCCAAACCAAGCGATCCAGGCCCTTGGTTTTGAGTTCCTCATCCGGAGCAATGCGCAGGGCGCAGACGGCATTGCCATTGACGCCGCTGCCGATGTAGGCCACGCCATCGATGACAGCTGGCGAGCTTTCGGGATCAATGACGGGGTATTTCCATAACAGCTTGCCATCGGAAATGCGGGCGGCAAACACATAACCGGGGTTGCCTTCTTTCTCAGGGTTCCCCTTGGGTTTGTGTTCGGGTTCTTTTTCGACGGCCCCCGCGCCGGCCACCACGATGTCCCCTTCGATGGCAGGTGATCCTTCGACGTGGAGTGGAGTGGGAATCATCCAGCGAACGGCTCCGGTCTGGGTATCAAGGCAGACGAGTTCGGACTCGAAGTCGAGATGCAGTCCCTGCCCGATGAGCAGGGATTTGCCATCCGCTGAAAGTGCGGGCGAGCTGAAGAATCCCTTGAAATCCTTCTTGGTTTGCGGGTCTTTGAGAGTGGTGCACCAGACGGCTTCGCCAGAGGCGGCATTGAGGCGGAACACGGCCCCATAACTACCGGGCGGATCCAGCACGGTGGAGGCACCATAGACGGCATTGCCGCAAACGATGGGCGAGGAGAGCATCATGGCGTTTTCCTCGCCGGGATATTCCCAGAGGGCTTGCAATCCGATAGGTGATGGACCACCGGCATGTCCGGTCCGGGCAGGACCCGAACGGAAGTAGTTAGGCAGGCTGGGAGCGGTTGCTTCGGTGTTAGATTGATTGGCTTCAGGCTGGGTCGCGGCACGGATTTCGGCTTGTTGAAGGTCGAGGGCGAAACGGACCCAGTTGGTTTCGCCAGTGGGGGGATTGTTATTGCGCGAGGATGCGGCGGGATCTCTGCTGAGCCGACCCACGGTCAGCCAGAGCAGGCTCCCGGCGGCAAGCAAGCCTAGCGGCACAGCGGGCCGGGTACGGCAGATCCGCAGCCACTCCCGGGGCTTGAAAAGAATGGCGGCCAAGCTAACAATTCCGGCGAGCACAGCGGGCAGGATGGCGGCCCCTGCATTCACAAAAATGGGAACGACGGCGAGTGGGGTCATGGAAGGCGGATCAAGGATTGCCGTCGCGGGTCAGGCTGACGCTGGCGTGGACCCTGGGTTTGATCGTGATGGGCTTGTCACAGGTGAACCCGTCGGAATAGCGAACGGTTAGCTTGTATTCACCGGGTTGTCGCACGGCCAGGTTGAGGGTATCAGGACCCGCACATCCGGTGGCGACGTTGCATCCGATGTCACGCACGGTGACGGTGTGCCCATCCTTGTCCCGCAGGGTGACCCGGGCACCGATGACACCGCGCGGGCCGACGACGCGGACGCTGACAATGCCGGTTTGCTCCAGGACTTTCTCCTGCGCGGTGGAACTTTCCTTGGGTTGGCGCAGGCTGAGGGTGTCGTTGATGAGCAGGGTGAGCTTGCCGTCGGTTCCGCCTAGCAGAATATCGTTGGCACCGTCGCCGTTCACATCGCCGATGGCCACGCCAAGCGCGCCCTGTTGGTGAGCCGGACCGGGAATGGCTTTGGGTTTGTAACGCAGGCTGGCGATGAAGGAACCATGGCCACGATTGACATAGTAGCCGTTAGGGCTGCCTGCTTTGCGGCTGATGGCATAGATATCGATCCGGCCGTCGGCATTGAGATCCTCGGCGGCGGCGGCAAGGCATTCAAAGGTGGAGACGATGATTTCATTGCCGAATTGCCCGCCATCGAAAGGTTGGCCGTTCACCTTGGAGAGGATGTTGACGCCGCCATCGTGGGCAAAGATATAATCGGGACTATCCGGCATCCAGGTGGCTGCGAAACATCCGGCGCCGGTGAGAGCCGCATCCTCACCAAGGGAACTGAAGTCATAGGGGATTTTGTCAGGTAACGGTTTGAATTTTCCCTGCGGATCCGCAATGAGCAGGAGGCCGCTCTTAACACCGAAAAACAGGGTGGTTTTGCCGGACCCGTCCCAGTCGCCTGGAATGAAG
>JBAXCM010000660.1:0-2259 GCA_037141475.1 Verrucomicrobiota bacterium
GGTGCTGCTGAGGTCTTCGACGGCGGAACGCAGGGCGTCGATAGATACCGGGCAGGTAGATCCCGGTTGGGGTGCTAGAACCCGTTTGCGCTTGGCGAAGTGGGCGGCACTCGCCTCGGGGTCGATGCGACCACTGGCGGTCACATCATCGAGAGTGACGTGTCCCCAGCCGCCGATGTTGCCGTCGAACACCCGCAGAAACACCGGTTTGGTAATGCACTGCGGGAGGTTCCATTGCACCCGCTCCATGACTTCTGAATTTTTTCCGCGGGCCTGGATCAGTTCCTTGCCGTCGAGTGTGCACAGAGCGACATAAGTGTCTGGATGCGAGCCACCGCCGATGAGAAAGGAAATCTCCGGAGCATCCAACAGGAAAACGGGCGACTCTATCACTCCCCGCTGGGTGTCGGCGGATGAATCGTTAGGACCCTCTACGGTGGATAGGTGGAACTTGCCCTGGCGCGAGGCATAGGCCCCTTTGTTATGATATTCCGCTCTGTTGGTGACCACCCGCGCAAACGAACCTTCGACGACTTTCCAACCTTGGAGATCGCCGGTTTCAAAATCAAAGTGCAGTGGCTCGGCGGTGGCCAGGCTGAGTGAGCCGAGGAGGATGGCTGCACCTGTGGCCCGATGGAGGCGACGAAGGTTCATGGGTTTTTTATGGGTGGTTAGGAATGAAACCTTTCGCTAGACGCGGCTGGCGGCAGGGTGCAATCGTGAGTCCTTACCAGGGCCGGAGATGGTGTCGTTAGGTCAAATTCTCCATCTTGTGTCTGAGGGGCAGCCTCGTTAGCCATTGAGTTTGGCGAATGCCTTGGGCAAAAACAGTCCGTCCTTGCGGATGAGTTTGCCATCGAAGCGGATCTCGCCGCCGCCGTAGTCCTTGCGCTGGATGTTAACTATATCCCAGTGGATTTGCGAGCGGTTGCCGTTGTCAGCGTCCTCATAAGCCTGGCCCGGGGTGAAGTGGAACGAGCCGGCGATTTTCTCATCAAACAGGATATCGCGCATCGGTTCGAGAATCAGCGGGTGGACGCCCAAAGCGAATTCGCCGATGTAACGTGCGCCCTCATCAGTATCAAGGATTTTGTTAAGCTCCTTGGTTTTGGCTCCGGCCTCGGCCTTGATGACCTTGCCTTGTGAAAACTCGAGGCGGATGCCGTCAAACCCGATGCCTTGATAGATGGTTGGCGCGTTGTAGGTGATGAAGCCTTCCACTGAATGACGCACAGGTGAGGTGAACACCTCGCCATCCGGCACATTGTAACAACCGGCACTGATGAGGGTGGGGATGTCCTTGATAGAAAAGCGCAGGTCGGTGCCCGGTCCGGTGATTTCAACCCGGTCGGTCTTATCCATAAGTTTTTTCAGCGCATTCATGGCCGGGACCAGTGCCTTGTAGTCGAGCAGGCAGACTTTGAAATAGAAATCCTCAAACGCCTCGGTGCTCATCCCGGCCTGCTGGGCCATCGAAGGGCTCGGCCAACGCAACACACTCCACTTGGTTTTCTTCACCCGGTAATCCTGCACCGGTCGCAGATGCTTCATGGCCAGTTGCATGCGCTCGACGGGCACATCCGAGGTCTCGGAAATATTGTTGCCGCCGCGGATGGCAATGTAGGCGTCCATGTCTTGCATTTCAGCCAACAGGTGCTTGCTCATCACCGAGTACTGCCCGTCCTGCGCGCCTTTCAGCAATTCGCGGGTCAGCCGTGCCTGATAGACCCGGACAAATGGCAGCGCTCCCTTCGCCCGCACTTCGCGGATGAGCGCCAATCCGATGGAATCAGGCACATCAAACAAGTCAATGAGGACCTTTTCGTCTTTTTTGAGTGAGGTGGAATAGCGGACCAGTTGACGGGCCAGCGCGTCGATGCGAGTGTCGTGCATGAACCCAGCGTAATGACGAGCCAGCCCAATTCCAAGTGCGATCTTTACGAATTGCAGGGGGGCTGCCGTTAAAATGGCGTGTCCTCGCCCCACGGGTCCGGGCTGGTGACGTTCCATTCCTCGACGAGTTCGGGCGGGAAGTCACTGAGGAAACGCGACGGGTAGCAGCTCGAATCGCCGGTGTAGGACTTGGGATTGGTCTGTGGATAGGTGAGGTACAAGTGGTCTTTGGCGCGGGTGATGGCAACGTAAAACAGCCGCCGCTCCTCCTCTAACAGTGGATGATTGCCGGATTCAACGATCCGGCCATTGGGAAATTGCCCGTCCACCAGCCAGATCACAAACACCACCTGCCATTCCAAGCCC
>JBAXCM010000661.1:0-2258 GCA_037141475.1 Verrucomicrobiota bacterium
GGCGGGGTGGCGGCGGGTTTGAGCGGCGTGAAGCTAAGGGTGTAAGTAACGCCATCAACCGTCTCGATAGTGGCACTGCGCTTGCCAGTGGCTTGGAGGCGATCAGCGAGCTTGGCAGCAGGAATCACGTCATCAAACCGAGCGTACGAGAACAGGCTCTTGAGTGGGTCGGTGGCTGCGGTGTCGAGGGTTTCGCCGGCCGCCGCTCCGCTGAGGGTGAAGGCGCCATCTTCGGTCTCACGGGCCAGCTTCCATGCCACATCGGCTTTGTCGGGCTGAGTGACTGAGATGGACTTGATTTTCTCGACTTGGATGAATCCGTCAGCCAGCCAGCGCTTGGGGTCATTGCTGAGGGCGGCGAAGGTTTCGTTCACCCGATAGATGGCTTTGATGTCGTCGTGGTTACGAATGAATCGTCCGTTAGGAGCCCCACCGTAAGGGGAAGCGGCAGACTCTGGGGCAGACTTCCGATCAATGGAAACCTTGGCGAGTTCCTTGCCGCCGGCGCTCTTGAAGGTAACAGTCACACCGCGCTTCTCGACAGTGGTGGCGGTTTCATCAAGACCAAAGCGCGGGGCCAATGAGGGACCCGCCTGAATGCCTTGAGTGACCTTGAGTTCTTCCAAGGTATCGAGAAAATCATTCACACTCGTGAAATTCGCTGGGTAGTCGTCTCGCTGGGAAACTAGCCATTTGCCGTCCTTTTTGACCAGGTTGGTCGCGTCGCCGATCCCTTGAATGTCGATTGCAGCCACTTCCGCTACGGGGAAAGAATCTAACAATTTCTGTCCGGGTTGGCGGGAGGTGGTGGCGGCAGTGGCTTGTTTTTGGCCGAACTTGATGAAGGCGACACCGCCGGCGAGGGCGATGGCGATGATCCAGAGGATGATCACTTGGCGTTTGTTCATGGAGAGAGATGGATTAAAATTTGAGATTTAAGATTTAAATTTTGAGATTTGAAATAGGAGATAGTCGCTCAGCGGGCGCGGGTCGCGGAGCGGCGTTTGATAAAGAGGCCCAAGCCGAAGAGGATGACGAGGGACGGCATGACGGCGACGTCGAGGAGGGTGAGGTTACCGGCGAGACGGTCCTTCTGGCGGCGGAGGTCCTTTTGTTTGTCGCGAATCATTTGTGAGACTGCCACTTGTTCCTTGCGCAGTTCACGAATCTTGGCCTTGGTCTCGGCCGAGAGTTGGGCGTCGGTGCTTTGGGACTTCTTCGTCTGCAGCGCGTTGACCTGTTGGGCGATTTCCTGCTGACGGGCTTCAGACTTGGCGATATCGGCACCCGCCGTCTCGTTGAACTTCGCTTCCATGTCCTTGATCACGGTGAACGGACGGCGCGTCGCTGCACGAGAGCGCGAACCAATCAGATACTTGGAGCCGGCCGCCTCATCGAGAATATTGAAAAGCAAAGGGGCATTGCCGTTCGCCGGTGAGGCCATTTGCATGCCACCGAAGGATTGCATCCGATACGCAAAGGGATCGTAAAAAGCATCCACATCGCCTATCAAAAACACATTGCCTGGCGTCACAGCCTCCTTGAGCCACTTCGGCTTGGGCGTTTCCTTTTTCACCTCGGCTGGCAACTGGCCCACCGGCGGCTTCTTTTCTTCGTCGGTCTTGGCCGGCTCGGGGGCTTCACCGGGCTTGCCATTGGGGAAAGCGGTCTTAAACGTCCCACTGAGGTGAGTGACCAAATCAAAAGCCGTGCCCTTGGGTTTGAGGGAGGTGGATAGCGACGGATCGAGGGTCGAGGCCCGCATGGAATCGACCAAGCCTGCCTTCAGCGACGAGCGCACCAAGGAATTGACCGCAACGCCCCCGCCACCGGTTTGAGTGAAGCCACCGGGTAACAACATCATGATGGATTCCAAATCCTTTGTAACAATGCTGTCCTTCTGCATCGCCTTTTGCGGTAAGGTCAAAATCGCCACCGCATCGGTCGGGCGGCCGTCCTGCCCTTGCATGGTCGTCATGTAGGTGGGGTCAGCCAGCACCTGGGCCGATTCAAAGCTCATGCCCCAGGCCCCCAGCAAGGTGGGAAGCGTGGAACTGGTGGGGGCACCGCCGCCGCCCATCATCGGGTTGCCGGCGCTGGTCATTTGCGCCGCCACCGAGAAGGCATCAAGGCAAGCCACCACGGTGCCGCCGCCTAACAGGTATTGGTCCACTGCAAACTCAGCCTCCGGCGTGATCCCCGCAGGATGAAACAACAGCAGCACCTTGATCTCCTTGGGATCAATGGCCGTGGGGGTC
>JBAXCM010000662.1:0-2254 GCA_037141475.1 Verrucomicrobiota bacterium
CAGGCCGAGGGTCGTGGCAACACCTTTAGCGGCATCGGTTAGGCGTTTTTGCCGCTCGCGCTCGACCGGATCGGTCGACGCGCGGATGAGCTGGATGCCATTGCCATCGGCATCGGCATTTTCTGCGAGGCCGCCGACGGCGGACATCGCGGTGGCGAGGTCGAGGCGACCTGAGACGGGCATGGGGATTTGACCAGGGGTTTTGACGGCCCCGAAGACGGCGATGTACTCGGCAGCGTACTCGGAGACGGTGAGGTTAATTTTGGGTTCGACGAGATAATCCTTGGCATAAAGCTCGCGGATATGGGCTGTGGCGTCGGCAATGCTCATGCCTGTGATCTTGACGGGGCCGAGTAGCGGGAAGGAGGATTCGCCGGTCTTGAGGATACGCACGAGGACAGAAAGTTCGGGCTCGCCATAGACGGAGAGACTGACGGTGTCGTTAGGACGCAAAATGTAACCGGTGTTGTCGCCACCGTCTGCGAAGGCGGGAACGGGCGACCATAAGCAGGCACAGAGCAGAGCCGCAAAAGCGATGGAGGTCTTCAAGGGATTGGGGAGTTGGGAGTTGGGAGTTGGGAGTTGGTCAAGCGATCTAGGGCCAGCAGGGGAGGAGTGGCTCGGTAGGGTAGGCGGAATACCTGCATTCGCAAGTGTTAAAATTTTGTAGTTAGGGCTGAGTGAGTAGGGTGGGTTAGAAGCGATAGCTTAGGCTGATGCCGGATTGGCAGGAGTTCCATGCCTTGCCGGTGGGACCATAGCCCGAGTAGATGCCATTGCTTTGGTCGTTGTAGCGGACAAAAATTCTGGCGGTGCCTTTATCGCCAAAAAGCTGTATGGCCACTGAGGTATCGACGCCCAAGGTGTCGCCGTTGGGTCTGCCTTTGATCCCAGTGGGGACGACCGAACTGTTGGCCTGATAGGTTGTGCCTAGACTCCAGACGACGCGCTTGAGGGTGCGATTGATGCCGAGGCGCAGCGAATCAATTTCGGTGAAAGAACCCGCGTACGTTGGGTCGGCCTGGACATTTCGGAAGAAGGCGAGATTCATTCCCCAGAGAGGGGACGCTTGGTAGTTGAGGCCGAGGGAACCGGAGAGCGTGGGATCGGCGGATTTGCCGGTATCGTAGCGGGAGAAGTCGAGTCCCACTTGGGACGTCATCGTGACCTTGACGTCGAGCTTGTAATTGAGGTTGAGGGTGGGCCCGATTGAGGAGCGGCCGGTTTTGAGGCTGGAGGAGGTATTGGAATTGTAGCTGTATTGGACGCCTGGGCCGATTTCGGTGAAGGGCGAGTATTTCCAGAGGGCGGCGGTTCCGACCGTGTAGTTGCTGGTATCGCTGAAAGTGCCAATGGCGGCGGTGGATGTCCGCTCGCTGAAGTTGCCGGTGATCGATGTTTTGGCGCTGAGTTCGTAGCGGGCCGACAGGCCAGAGTGGAATGACGTGGTCTCGATGGCGTTCGTGGATACGGCCCCGGCGTAGCTGTTGCTCTGGTGGTCGAGGTCGTAGCCGAAGTTCGCCGAACCCGTGAAGTGTGCTGCGTCGAAACTGCCGACGATGCTGGCGCTGCGGTTAACGCGGTCGAAGTTGCTCTGGTTGAAATTCTGGTTGAAGGAGCTGCTAGAGGTGCCGCCGAAGGTGGTGGCCGAGGAGTAATTCTGAGTGCCGCCACGGCTTTCGTCGATACCAGCGGTGGCGGCGAGAGTGAAATGGCCGCCCTTGTACTGGCCGAGCAAGCCGCCTCCTTGGCTGTACCCACTGAACTCTGTGCGGTTCAAGTACTCGTCGTAGTGGCCGCGGTAGTTGGCTTTCAAAGTCAGGGCACTCGGCTTCGTTAGGTAGGAAAATTCACCTCCGTAACCCATGAAGACATCGTCCTTGGACTTGTTGCCAATTTGAGGCTGGCCCTTGAGGACATTGGAGTCGTAGGTGGCACTGAGGGTGGGGGTGAATTCGAAGCCAGCGACCAAGCTATCGCGTAGGCCACCGCCGAGGGGTGAGCCGGCCAAATCGCTGGATGTAGTTTTGTTCGCAGAATCCGGTGTATTAGGCGAATCCGTTTTATCGAATGCATCCGACGGATCGGGCTTATCGGGCTTGGCAGGGATAAGGGGATCGGGTGTATCGGTGTTAGGGGCTAGGTCCGCATTTGGAATGACCGATGGGATGACATTGGGGACGAGCGCTGGATCCCTAGGCACGGATGGCGTGCCAAGGGGGGGGGCTGTTGGCGTGCCAGGCGGGGATGGAGG
>JBAXCM010000663.1:0-2253 GCA_037141475.1 Verrucomicrobiota bacterium
GTGTTCAAGGTCGAAAACGGCACGCCCCAAATGCTGGTGGACGGTGAGCTGGAGCGCTTCGGGCATTGGGCCAACAAAGAGGCCTTCAATGCATCCAGCGACCGGGACAAGCGCGACCTGGCCGACAGGTGGCGCGACCGTGAAGCAGCCAAGCGGGCGGGCGGCAATGGCTGGGGAAACGAGGCCAGCAAGCTGAGCGACCTCGAGGCCCGCATCGCCAAGATGGATCGCAAGATTCAGGAGCAAAGCGCCATGGGTGCCAACACGCCGCTTGATCCAGAGGCAATCACCCGCGAGGAGTACCAGGACGCCGCAGCCTCTTCCGGCGCTTCCGCACAGCCGGATTTATTCTCGGCGCTGCTCAAGGAGCCTCTCGGACCGCTCGCGGCGGTCAAGGAGCGAGCACAGGCGGCCCACAACGCTCAGCCTGAGGGCAGCAAGGCGCGGGAGGCTATCGCGAGTGACATGGCCAAACGCGAGGGCCGCACGGGGCCGCCAGCGTTCAAGGCGGGGCAAGGGGTGATGGACTTCGGTGCCGGTGGCGGCGGGGGCAAGAAGGGCCAACAGGAATTCAGCCTGATGGCCTCGGCAGACCCCGGCCAACGCGCGTTTGATTTCGGCACCTCAGGCGGGTTTGGCACCAAGAACCAGGGAGGGTTTGATTTCACGTCCAAGAAGGTCGAGGAGGCTGCCAAGAAGACCGACGCTGATCCGACACCGGCGCAGATCAAGGCGGGCAACTACGCCAAAGGCAAGGTGACGCTTCACGGGATGCCGATCAGCATCGAGAACGCCAAGGGATCGACCCGCAGCGGCACCGACAAGGCGGGCAAGCCGTGGTCGGTGGAGATGCAGGCGCACTATGGCTACTTCACCGGCACCGAGGGCCGCGACAAGGATCATGTGGATGTGTTCATTGGTCCCAACCCGAGCGGCACCAAGGCATTCGTGGTGAATCAGATTGACCCGAGCACGGGCAAGTTTGACGAGCACAAGGTGATGCTGGGATACGACAGCCGCCAAGAGGCCATTAAAGGCTACAAGGCGAACTATGCACCGGACTGGAAGGGGCTTGGCAACATGGTTGAAACAACCGCCGACAGCTTGCGTGAGTGGCTGAAAACCGAAGACACCAAGAAACCGGCCAAGGCGGATGATTTCAAACCGCAGGAATCAGCGCAACAAAACACTGCGGATGGTACAAAACCGCAACAGGCCAAGCCAGTTGTAAAGGATTCCTTGACAGTTACCCCGCCAGCCATCGAGCCCGGAACGCCGGATTTCCGCTTGCTGCCGGTGGCCGACAAGAAAGTGGTGATCGAGCGCAAGAAGGCGGAACGGGCCGGCGGCATCGAGGACTTTGGCGATAAAATCGGCGGTGCCAGAAAAGACACGTCAATCAAGACCGGAACGACGGCAACCATGAAGCCCGCAGATTCCCGTCCGGCTTGGGCAAGGCGCTATGAAATCGGGGAAATGGTCGCCAGCAGCACGCCCGGAGAGGTTGGCCGGTTCTCAATCCGTGACCTCAAGAACACCGACTGGCGCGGACAACCCAGGACTGCCACCGATCAGACGTTTGCCACCCGCGAAGAAGCGGAGAAAGCGGTGCCACTGCTGGCTGTGTCGCGCAACCACAAGGTGCGCATGGTCAAGGTGGAGGGAAGCGACCCGGCGGAATACACCTACTCGATCTGGCGCGATGTGACCGACCACAAGAAGGTTCAAGTGGTGAAGCAGGATTTTCCCACCCGCGAGGATGCGCTGAAGTTCATGGCTTCCCACGCCGCCGATATCATCGACACCAAGACGTCTTACCGTGAGGAGTTGTTTGCCACGCCGGAAAAATCGGTCCGCACGGGCAAAGAGCGACGCACGGGCCCGGCTACCGCCGACATGTTCCAGAATGATTTTGGTTTCCGGGGCGTGGAATTCGGAAACTGGATGCGGCAGGCCGGCGACGGCAAGGAGCGTCAGGAGGTGTTGAATCACGCCTACGACGGCTTGCATGACCTCGCTGACGTTCTCGGCGTGCCAACCAAGGCGATGAGCCTCAACGGCGAGCTTGGCTTGGCGTTCGGTGCTCGCGGGCAGGGATTGCAGGGTTCAAAGGCGCACTACGAACGCGATTACGCAGTTATCAACCTCACCAAGATGAGCGGTGCGGGCAGTCTGGCTCACGAGTGGTTTCATGCGTTTGACCACTATCTGGGCCGCCAGGACGGCAAGGCCGCCGGAGAGATGGTGAAAAAC
>JBAXCM010000664.1:0-2251 GCA_037141475.1 Verrucomicrobiota bacterium
CCTTGGCGTATTCGCCGGATTCCAACAGGTGGAGGTCGTCCGGGTGGGGGCGGGTGAACGGATGGTGGACGGCACCCCAGCCGCCGGATTCCTCGTCAAAGGCGAGCAGTGGGAAATCGACGACCCACAAGAAGTTGAAGGCGGTGGAATTTTTGGTTAGCTCCATCATGGTTGCGATCTCGGTGCGGACGCGACCGAGGATGGTGCTCACGGTGTCGATGGCACCGGCCCCGAAGAACACGATATCGCCCTCCTCGATGGCGAGTTTTGAGATGATGGCTTCCTTCTCGGTGCCGGTGAAAATCTTCCACAGTGGGCTTTTGTATTCGCCGCCCTCACATTTGATAAAGGCGAGGGTTTTGACTGGCAGGCCGGCTTGGATAGCGATCTCGTTGAGGCGGTTCATCTGGCCGGTCGTGATACCGGCGAAGCCCTTGGCGTTGATGGCGCGGACGACGCCACCGTCGTCGAGAATTCCGCGGAAGATCTTGAACTCGGTAGCAGCAAAGATATCCGCCAGATCGATGATCTTCATATCGTAACGGGTGTCCGGCTTGTCTGATCCATAGGTATCCATCGCTTCCCGGTACGTCAGTTGCGGGAAGTTTTTCGCCACATCCACGTCGAGGCCAGCCTTGAACATGGCCACCAGCAGGCCTTCGACGAGGGTGATGATATCATCTTGGCCGATGAAGCTTGCCTCGATGTCAATCTGAGTAAATTCGGGCTGGCGGTCGGCACGCAGGTCCTCATCGCGGAAACAGCGGGCGATTTGGAAATACTTTTCCAAACCGGCCACCATCAACAGTTGTTTGTACTGCTGAGGGGCTTGCGGCAGGGCGTAAAAGCGGCCCGGGTTGAGGCGTGAAGGGACCAAGAAGTCGCGAGCGCCTTCTGGTGTGGGATTGGACAAGATCGGGGTTTCCACTTCGTAGAAGCCGGCGTCGTCCAGATAGCGGCGGGCGGCGGAGGTGATGGTGTGACGTTGGCGGATATTGCGGCTCATTCGTGCGCGGCGCAGGTCCAGATAGCGGTACTTCATCCGCATATCTTCGTTGGACAATTCCTTGTCGAGCTGGAACGGCAACACATCCGCTTTATTGACAATCCGCAAAGCTGTGACGACAATCTCGATGACACCTGTGGGAATGCGGGTGTTGCCCGAGCCCTCAAGGCGCAGCGCAACACGTCCAGTCACTTGCACCACGTCTTCCTCCCGCAGAGTGTGGGATAGCGAGGCGTCCAGAGGGTTTTCCTCAGGCCGGAACACGCACTGGGTGAGGCCCTCGCGGTCGCGCAGATCGATGAAGATGACCCCGCCGTGGTCGCGGGCGGAATTGACCCAACCGATGAGTGTGACGGTTTGGCCGATGTGAGATTCGCGGAGTTGGTTGCAGTGGTGGGTGCGCATGGGGGGAAGTTATATGTAGGAAATCATCAGGGAAAAAGATGGACGGAAATAATTCGAAGATTGCCCAATCTTCATGCCAGCAACGGGCCGTCGGGCTGGCTGAGTCGCTCGGTTAGCCAGGGGACGGCGGCGGTGGCGTCGCCGGTTTCTTCCGCTCGGCTGGACAAAATCTTGAGCTTGAGGACGGGGTACTCGGTGCCAACGATCAAGGCGAAGCGGGCTCGCGAGCGCTCGGCGCTTTGGAATTGCTTGGGCACCTTGGTCGGCACCAAGGGCATATCGGCGGCGATGCCAGCGCGGCGCAGATCGGTGACCAGGCGCAGGGCCGCAGGGCGCTGGCTATCGTCTGCGACGATCACAAACACTTCGCAAGCGGCTGCGTTTCGTTGCAGCCAAACCTCCATCAGCATGGCCGCGTGGGTGGTTTCCTCGATGAGGTTGCGGATGACATAATCGCCCATGGCGAAGCCGGTGGCAGGCAAATCGACGTTGCCGTTGGAGAGGGTGGCGACCAATGTATCGTAGCGGCCGCCGCCGGCGACTGCCCGCATGGACTTTTTGGCGTCGAAGACCTCGAACACCACGCCGGTATAATACGCCAAGCCCCGGACGATGGAGAGGTCGAGCTCGACGCAGTCCGCAAATCCGCGGGCCGTAAGATCGGCTAGGATCGCTTGGTAGGCGGTCGAGGCGTTGGCTGGGGCGGCGATGAACTCGCGCAATTCCTCAGGGGTGAGGCCGAAGGCGGCGAGCTTGGTTTTAAGCACGTCGGGTTTTTCCCGTTCAAGCTTGTCGATGATGTTGAGGAACTCAGGCACGACCTCATCGGCCAAGCCATGG
>JBAXCM010000665.1:0-2248 GCA_037141475.1 Verrucomicrobiota bacterium
TGCCTGCGATGTAGGGTTGAGATGAGAGGCAAGGAAGGAGGGAGTCGATGTCAAGCGAGGGATAAGTGAGGGGCGGCGGCGGTGCTACCAGAGTGAGCGGGATGGAACGGATGGTGCGGACGTTGTGGGTGACGTTGTCGCCGGTCTGGCCGTCGCCGCGGGTGAGGGCGTGGACGAGGTTGCCATTTTCGTAGCGCAGCGAGACGGCCACTCCGTCGATTTTGGGTTCGACGGTGACGGTGATGTGATCTCGGCCGAGGTTTTTGCGGAGGCGTTGATAGAACTCGATGAGCTCGTGCTCGGGACGAGTGGCTGCGGATTTTTCCAAGGCATCGGGGCTCAGTTCGAAGACATCGTCGATGCTGAGCATGGGCACGGCATGGCGAACTTGTTGGAAGCCGCCGATGGGTGCGCCGCCGACGCGCAGGGTGGGGGAGTTCGGGTCGTGGGCTTGCGGGTGGAGTTTTTCTAACTCCTCGAGTTCGCGGAACAGCCGGTCGTAGTCAGCGTCGGAAATTTCCGGGGCGGCCTTGGTATAGTAGAGGTGGTTATGGCGTGCGAGTTCGGCGCGCAGCTCCCGGATGCGGATGAGCGGGGACGGGGGTAGCGAGAATAAATCAAGCATGGGAAGAAGACTCGTCTCCTCGTTCTTTACAGTGGCCTGATGTCGATCATGGCGCGTTTGCGGCGTGATATGATCCAGCGCTCATACTGGGCGGATGTTTTTTTGCGGCGGACGCGTTCTTGGATCATTTCGCTGACCTTGCCTTCGAGCGCGGGCACCGGGCCGTAGTCGATTTTGGTGGGGATGACGAGGGTGAAGCCGTTAGGGTCGGCCAAGGGGCCGAGGAGTTGGCCGGGTTTGGCGTCGAAGATGCTGGCTGCGAATTCCGGAGATAGGTCATTGCGGGGGACGTTTTGCTGGGCACCACCTTGGGCGGCGAAGGCGTCTCGCGAGTGGGTCTTTGCGAGGGCCGCGAAGTCTCCGCCTTGGTTGAGTTGTCTGGCCAATCCTTCGGCGAGGGTCAGTTGGGAGTCGGGGGTGGCGGTCGGGTTTTGGGGATCCATCCGGGGGAGGAAGATTTTTTTGAACGAGATGCGGTCTTTGGTGGTATCGCGGAGTGTGAGTTTGATGGACTCGTACTCCTCGC
The DNA here is from genome assembly GCA_037141475.1 of Verrucomicrobiota bacterium. Classification (GTDB taxonomy): domain Bacteria; phylum Verrucomicrobiota; class Verrucomicrobiia; order Verrucomicrobiales; family Akkermansiaceae; genus Luteolibacter. Next base: position 1,152 of record JBAXCM010000665.1, read on the forward strand.
GGATTTCGTTAGGAAGGGGTGGTGGAGCGTCGGCGAACTGGTTGGCGCGCATGGCCTGGACGATCATTTTGTCTTTGGTCATTTTGCGATAGCCGTCCATGGTGAGGTGGCTGCGCTTGAGTTCGAGTTGAAATTTAGCTTCGTCGCCATTGAAGAGTTCGCGGATTTGGCGTTTGACTTCCTCATCGACGATCTGGTCCTTGATACCAGCGCCCTTGTCCTTTTGAATTTGAGCGAATTCACTCAGAATGATCTGCCGGTCCACCAGCTCCTGCACAATGTTGTCACGGGCGAGCTTTACCTGCCGCTCAAATTCACTGCCTCGGCGCGGGAATTGTGAGACGAGCTGGCTATACACAGGTGCCAGCATGAAGGAAATCTCATTTTTGGTGATCACCTTGCCGTTGACTTTTGCGGCAATCCCATTCACCTCGATCGGGCCCTTGGGCATCGGCGGCCGCTGGGGCTGGCGCGGTTGGGCCTCGGTCTCTTGCGCTGGAGCGTCGGGTGCCGGGGCGGGGGCCTCTTGGGCATAGATGAGGCCGGCTTGTGCCAGGATGGCGACAAGTCCGAGGCTGAGCGGGAACGGCGAATTCATGGGCAAAGGTGCGATTAGAAATTTTTGAGGAGGCTGATTGCTTCGGCGAGTTTCTCTTTGGTCGTGGCTGATTGCAAGCGTGGAAAGCGTCGGCCCTCCAATAAGATGTACTCGCCGTTGCGGTGCAGCATTAAGCGCTGGCCTTGGATCTCGACCGAGGCAATCCCCAGTGAGGCGGCTAGCGCCTTGATGAGGGCGATTTCCAAAAGGCGGGCGGCAGGCTCCGGCAACCGACCGAAGCGGTCGCGCCAAGCGGTTTCTAAACGATCGACGGCCGGAGCTGTTGTTGCATCTGCCAAGTCGCGATAGGCGGAAATGCGCAGTGAAGTATCGCTGAGCCATGCGGCGGGGAGGAAGGCAGGGAGGGCGGCGGGTGAGAGGAGTGGGGCCGCTGATGGGGAAAATAGCGAGGCTGCGGGGTCGGTCGATGGTTTGGGTTTTTTCGGAGGCGGAGCGCTGGCTGGCTGGCTGGGACTTGCATTCCAGACGGCTTCTGAAG
>JBAXCM010000666.1:0-2245 GCA_037141475.1 Verrucomicrobiota bacterium
TGGATGGACTGACCAGGTCGCCTCCATCGTCACCAAACGCTCCGGCGAACTTGGCCTGAGTTTCGAGCCAGACGCCCTCGCCTTGTTTGTCCTGCTGGCCGGTGAGGCCACCCAACAAATCGGCAACGAACTCGAAAAAATAGACCTCTACCTCGGTCTTGATCGGCGGGTGGTCGCCACGGAAGACGTTCGCCAGCTTGTTCCCCTCAGCCGCGCCGCCGCTGTCTTTGAAACCGGCCAAGCGATCCAAAAAGGCAACGTCGCCCGCGCCATCCAACTCATTGACCAGCAACTTGATGCGGATGAATCTGCGATTGGCATCATGCGAGCTACGATCATACCGACCGTCCGCAATCTATTCATGGCGAAACTGATCAGTGAGAATTTCAAGGTATCCAGTGGAAGTTTCGGGGCGTATGCCGGGGGGTTGAACCGTTTGCCGGAGGCGGATCGGGCGTGGTTGCCGCAGAAGAAGGACGGGAGTGGGGTGAATGTATTTCCGATTTACTCATGTGTGGAGATGGCGGGCAGGTACGAGCTTGAAGGGCTGCAACGGGTGATGGAGGCGACGCTCAGGGCGGATTTGGCGCTGGTGAGCAGCGGTTTGGACCACCGGCTTGTATTGCACCGATTGCTTGCGGAAGTGGCCGCTGCTCGCACATCACCGGGCAAATCTGTGGGCCCGTCGCGTCGATGAGACGGGTATTTCTCAGGGCAGGCGGACGTCTGCGGACTCGCCGGGTTTCAAATCCGACTCGGCGATGGTTTTTCCGGCTTGGATGACGCTGAGGTGTTGGAGTTCGCCACGGCGTTCGACGAGCACATCGAAGTTGCGGTTGAAGGCACGCACTGAGCGCAGAGCCATGCGCGGCCAAGCGGCAGGCAGGCGTGGGGTGCAGCGGAACCGGTCGAGGCCGGTGGGCAGCATGCCGAAGAGCCCCTCGGTGAAGATGCGGCAATACAAGCCACTCTCTGAGGACAGGTGGCGCTGGTCGCCTTCCGGCCATGCTTCTACCGGATAGGGCACATGATCTCCGAGAAGTCGGCGGTTGGTATAGGCCGTTAGATAGCGCAAGCCGGTGGTGGTTTCGCCGGCTTGGAAGACGCCACGCAGGCCGTAGAGGGTGGAGCGGTCCCAGAATGCCAGATCGCCTGCTTGGGACGCCAAGCCGTCGGATGTCCAGAGTTGGGGCGAGAACAAGGCGGCGATGGTACCATCGCGCCGTTCTGTGAGGCCCATGCACAGTGGCAGGCAGATCCACGAGCGGAGCACGTCGTTGCCATCGTAGTAGCGGTAGGTATTGAATCCTGCAACGGTGGCTCCGAAATATTTGTCGATGGCCTTGGCCATGGCATCGGCTTGCTCGTCATAGCTGCGAGCCTCGGCCGTCATGCCAAGAACGCGGCCTAGGTCAGCGGCGGAGCGCAGGCCGCCGTAATACAGGCTGGATGTGGACAAATTGGCCTTGCCGGTGGGCAGTCGTCCCTCGAGTTCGTCGGTGTTAGAAGCGATCACGCCATCGGGAGTGGTTTGGCGGCGGGAGTATTCCAAGCACCAAGCGATGGCGGGCCAGAGTTCCTTGGCGATGGCTTGGTCGCCGCGGGCCAGACAGAATCGGGCGCAGCCGTAGGCATACATGGCCGCATCCCCGCGGTCGCCATCAGCGCCCCCCAAGCCGATGCCCTCGGAGTACAGCGAAGAAGGAATGAGCTTGTAGTCCGGCTTCATGTGCTTCTGGAAAAGCCGGTAGGTGTCCAGCGACGCCTGGTTGCCGTTGCGCTCACCCAGAAACGGGAAAAATGGCCCGGCGTATTCCACGTTATCGTTGCACCAGGCGGCAGCGTAATAGGCGAGCCCGCCCGGGGCGAGCATCATGCCGCCGCGAGTGGCGTTGATCGACTCGGCGACGCGCAGCTTGCAGAACGTGAATGCGCGGTCGAGTTCCGGCAGGGGCGTCTCCAAGCGCAGGTCCTGCTGCAGACCGCTGACGTAGGCACGGCGGGCGGCTTCCTCGGCGGCGACGTCGAGTGTGGCGGACGTTTCTGTGTCCAGCCGTCCGCGGAACAGCACCGCGAAACTCATTTCCTTGTTAGGCTCAAGCACGGTGGTGGCTGCGGCATTGCAACTCACTTCGGTGACATTGAGACCATAGGGGCCTTTTTCCTCGTATTTCAGGGTGAGGGGGGCCACCGCAACCGTCCGCGCCACCTTGCCAGTATTGCGCAGCGTCCAGCGGTCGATGGC
>JBAXCM010000667.1:0-2240 GCA_037141475.1 Verrucomicrobiota bacterium
GGTGGGTTGGTGCAGCCATCGGGGTCGGATTTGTACGGTATTTTCTTGACCAGTCAAGCGAAAACCCAAAGAATCCCAAAAAAACACAGAAAAAACCTGTAATTTATGCTAGCGATTGATCGACAACGGCGGATTTTGGACCGACTCAACGGGACGGGTTCGCTGCGTACCACAGACATCGCTGGGCTGCTTGGGGTGACGGATGAGACGGTGCGCAAGGATTTCGAGGTGTTAGAGAAGCGTGGAGAGCTCATTCGGATTCACGGTGGGGCGAGTCGCCCTGAGCGCATCAGGGAAGAGCAGCCGTTTACTGAGCGCCAGGCGATTCGGCGCGACGAGAAACTTGCGATTGCGCGGCTGGCAGCCAGCCGCATTCAAGCGAACGAGACGATTTTCCTAGATGCGAGCTCGACGGTACTCACCCTGACCGAGTTTTTACCGGACGTGCCACTGACGGTGCTAACCAACGCGCTGAATGTGGTCACGGCCTTGGCGGATCGGCCGAACCTTGACCTCATCTGTACCGGCGGAGTTTTTGATACCCGCTCGCGCTCATTCATCGGCCTGATTGCGGAGAACTCGCTGAAGCGTTACAACATTCACCGGATGTTTTTTTCTGGCAACGGCCTGCACCTTGACCGCGGAGTGAGCGAGCGCAACTCTCTACAGGCGGCCTTCAAGGAACGCGTTATTGCCAGTGCCGAAGACGTAGTGATGCTCGCCGACGCCTCCAAGCTCGGCCAGAAGTCAGCGTTTTTCTTCGGCGAAGCGAGTGATTTGAGTTGTTTGATCACCGATGCGGCAGCGGATCCCGGGTTCACCGAGGCGCTTGAAGCCAAAGGCGTGGAAGTGCGGATCGGGGAGTGACTTTGCCAAAATGGTATTGCCAACGCCATCACGACGTTCCTCTGGCGCGCGTGGCGCTGCATGGATTATCCTAGGGCTTGGTCGATATCTTCGAGGATGTCATCGATGTGTTCAATGCCAACTGAGAGCCGGATGAGATCGGGGGTGATGCCAGCAGCGTGCTGTTGGGCTTCGCTGAGTTGGGAATGGGTTGTGGAGGCACTATGAATGGCTAAACTCTTGGCGTCGCCGACGTTGGCGAGGTGCTTGAAGATACGCAGGCTTTCGATGAATTTTTTGCCCGCCTCCATGCCGCCTTGAATCCCGAAGACGACCATGCCGCCACCTTTGCCGTTGAGGTATTTTTGGTTGAGAACGAATTGGGAATCGTCGGGCAGACCTGGGTAGCGCACCCAAGAAACCTTCGGGTGACCCTTGAGGTGCTTGGCGACCGCGAGGGAGTTCTGAGTGTGCCGTTCCATGCGGAGCCCAAGCGTCTCAATGCCTTGGAGCAGGAACCACGAATTGTCCGGTGAGATCGCCGCACCAAGGTTACGGAGGGGGACGGTACGGGCTCGCAAAATGAAGGCCAACGGGGCTAGGGCGGCAGGTAGATCGTGCCCCCAGCGCATGCCGTGGTAACCGTTATCGGGTTGGTCGTAGAGCGGATGCTTGCCGGCCGCCCAGTTGAACTTGCCGCTATCGACGATGATGCCACCGATGCCCGCCCCGTGACCACCAAACCATTTGGTGAGCGAATGCACGACAATGTCGGCACCGAAGGCGATCGGGCGCGTCAGATAAGGGGTCGAAAAAGTGGCATCCACCACCAGGGGCAGGCCGTGGGCATGAGCGATGGCTGCGATTTTTTCCAAATCGGCCACTTCGAGGGCAGGATTAGACACCGTTTCTGTGAACAGGGCGCGGGTGTTCGAGTCGATGGCTCTAGCAAAATTTTCGGGATTATTGGAATCGACGAAGCGCACCTCGATACCAAGGTCTGGCAGAATATCCTTAAATTGGGTGTAGGTGCCGCCGTAGAGGTTGCGGGCGGAGACGATGTTGTCGCCAACCTTGGCCAGATTGATGATCGCATAAAAAACCGCGCTGGTGCCTGAGGCCACGCCTAGTCCGCCGAGTTCGGGAGCCCCTTCGAGCAGGGCGACGCGTTTTTCGAGGACCTCGGTGGTAGGATTGGTGATGCGGGTATAAATATTGCCGAGTTCCCGGAGTGCGAAGAGATTGGCGGCCTGCTCGGTGCTGTCAAAGACGAACGAGCTGGTCCGATACAACGGCACTGCGGCGGCGCGGGAACTCGGATCGCCCGGGTATCCGCCGTGCAGTGCTATGGTTTCGAGTCTGTGGGACATGGGGCTGGCTGGGGGGGTTAGGAT
>JBAXCM010000668.1:0-2238 GCA_037141475.1 Verrucomicrobiota bacterium
GTTGAAGCGGCGTTCATGGCTCTGCCCAGCGACCAATCGCAGTCGCAAGGGGTGCTACCCATCGCGGCCGCGCTACCGGTTGAGTTCGAGTGCAACATCCCGCCCAGCAGCTTCGGCCCACCGGACATTGCCAAGCTGAAATCTGCACTAGCAACGCTCGATCCCGACACTGCGGAGAAGGACTGGACTTTTTATGTCGCCGCTATTGCCCGCGAGGCCAGGAAGTACCCTGCCCTGCATGACGAACTGAAGGAGCTGGCCCGAAGCTGGAGCCGGGGTGACCTGATCGGCATACTCGCCAGCAAATGGTGTGGTGATTCGGAATTCGACAAACTCTGGCAACGTTTCATCGCGGAGACCGGCTACCAGGGCAAACCGATCACCATCGCCTCAATCTTCCACGCTGCCAAACCGGCAGGCTGGACATCGACCGACGAAGTCACGCCAACGGATACCGGCAACGCCCGGCGCTTTGTCAAATTTTTTGAGGGCAATTTGCGATTCATCCATGGGATGAATACATGGCTGCGCTGGTCGCCGAAAGCATGCCGCTGGATATTCTGCAATCAGAGCGAGCAGGTCGAAGTAGCGAAGCTGTGCGCACGACACATGCTTGAGGAGGCCACCAAGGAATCCGATGATGACAAGCGCAAGCGTCGTGTCAACCATGCCTTGAAGACGCTGGACTTGGCTCGCCTCACCGCAATGGTGAAACTGAGCGAGTCCGATCCTCGGGTCGGAATCACCGCCCACAAACTCGACGCCGACCCGTGGCTCCTCGGTGTCAAAAACGGCATCGTCGATCTGCGCACGGGCGTATTGCGCGATGCCAGTCCGGGTGACTTCGTCACCAAGCAGGCCGGCACGATCTTCGACAACCTGGCGACCGGCCCTGTGTTTGAGCAGACACTACGGACCATCTTCAAGAACGACAGCGGCCTGATCGACTATTTCCAGCGCTTGTGTGGCTACGCCCTCTATGGCGGCGTTCTTGAACACGTGTTTTTCTTTTGCCACGGTGTCGGTGCCAATGGCAAGAGCACAGTGCTCAACGTAATTCAGGCGGTGATGGGCGACTACGCCATCACGCTGCCCACCGAGTCGCTGATGATGGCGAAACGTGATGCGGCCGCCGCCTCGCCTGACCTGATGATGCTGCGCGGCGTCCGGCTCGCTCTGGCGTCGGAAACCGAGGACGGCCAGCGGCTTGCCGAAGCCCGTATCAAGCAACTGACCGGGGGCGATCTGGTCACCGCGCGGGCGCTTTATGGCGGATTCGTCACGTTTCCGCAAACGGCCAAGCTGGTCATCGTCGGCAACCACAAACCGCAGATCGCCGGCACCGACGAAGGCATCTGGCGGCGCGTGCAACTGGTCCCTTTCGAGTTCACCATCCCCGCAGCGCAGCGCGATCCCGCGTTACCGGGAAAGCTCCTGGCCGAGTTGCCGGGCATCCTGGCCTGGATGATTCGGGGCTGTCTCAAGTGGCAGCAGTCGGGCTTGCGCCCGCCACCTGCGGTGACCGCCGCCACCAACGCCTACAAAGCCGAGTCGGACATCCTCGGCGAGTGGATTGTCGAGTGCTGCACGGTAGCGGCTGCGGCCAGCGCAACGTCGGGTGACCTTTACTCCGCCTACAGAAGCTGGGGGCTCAGGAATGGTCACCAGCCCTGGTATCGCAACAGGTGGGGGCGGCTGATGGGGGAAAAGTTCACCAAAGGCCGCAATGGCGCCGGCAACGCGACTTACGTCGGCGTCGATCTGACGCCGGCCGCCCGCATCCAGTTCCTGCACCCGTGATGCAGGCGTCTGAACCTTCTGACGGATTTGGGGGTGTTTCTGGAAACTTTTCTATAGAAATTCTGATAGAGGACTTTCCGGAAATGGCTCTAAAAGGTTCAGAAGGTTCAGACCGGTGCCCGTGAACTGCTAACCACCAGCGACGCCAGCCACGAAATCACGCCCGTCACCCCTCTGCACGCCCTATATACGCACGCATCAGCATCCACCCTCGAACAAGGAAACCAATACGTGAGTAGTGCCTATCTCCGCAGCCTCGAAAAAATGCTGCCACCCCCGGCGAGTAAGCCGAAGGTGCCGCCGCTCGAAGAACGCTTCATTGCATGGTTGCAAAGCCTGCCGGAGTTCGCCCGTAATCGGCCGTTCTCAATGCGAGAGTTCGAGCTTGCCCTCGGCAGTCAGGGGCGATTCATCAGCCCGGTGCTCTTGCGGCTTGGG
>JBAXCM010000669.1:0-2230 GCA_037141475.1 Verrucomicrobiota bacterium
GCCCCGGACGAACCGAAGGTGGCTTGGCCGTCGCGTCCACTCCCGCCCGTGGGGCATTGGCATCCCTTTGTGAAAGCGGAACTCACCAGCAGAATTTATGGGGCGTCTTCTACAAAACTCTTGTCCCCAGGTTCCGTGGAAGAGTATCCAGTTGGCGTCCGCATCGGGAGTTTCGGGCAGAGTGCTTTTTATTCCACACCTGTGGAGGATCCATCAGGTTCCGGGCATTTCGTATGTCCGGTCCAATATGGCAGGATTATTGGATCACGCGGATCCAACCCGCTGAACTATTTGTTCCCAAGAGGCGACTGGAAATCCTCCGTTGATGCTGAGCTCGCCTCTTCCTACCCGCTGTGGAGATCGGAATACGAACACATGCTCCAAGAGAGTGTTGGATCGAGGCTCAAACCCCTAGGTGAAATGCTCCTCCCTGCGGTCCTTTATCGGCAACAGGTGCCCAGCGTGAAGTGGCCCAACGTGAGCGGCGGGACCATCCAGGTCTCACCAATGATAGAAAAAATTGCCTATAACACAGTGACTCCTGCGGATGGATTCCCGACTACCATTGTTCGTGATCCATACATAGGGCTTCACTACCGTACAGATTTTAGGGGCTATGGCTCGTGGGTTGACCTCTTCCTGCTCGACACGCAACCCGTTAGCAAGGGTGCGAAGTACCGCTACACCCTGCTGCGTTTCGATGCCGGGACCGGCGAGATCGCTGAATCCATCGACGCCGGCGAACTGCTCATTCCCGAGGACCTATGACGACTATGAAAACCACCGTTCTCATCCTGACGATCCTGACCGGCGCGCTCGCGGCACAGATTCCATTCACTTACGAATCGGATACCGAATGCGTTTCAGCCGCGTCGCTGGCAAACGGCTATGGAATGGATGACATCGTGATCCTCGACCGCGCCACCGGCATGCTTCGGTTAGGCGTTTGGGATGGCTTTGACATGACTTGGGACACCGCCCCCAGCGGCGTCTCGGATGCCGGATTCATGACAGTCGGACATCTATCAACTTGGCAATTCGGGCCCATGAGCGTGGCGGTCGGCAGTGCGGCATGGAACCGCGCCGAGGTCTTCACACCAGCGACTCAGGAGCGGTTTTCCCTCGCGGGACAGAACCTTCCGACCGCGATGGTGGCGTTCCCAATCTTCTACACAAATGAATTCAGCCGTGACGGTTTCATGATCGCCTCCAGCGATAACTCCCTAACAAGCATGGTGCTTGAAGCCTATGAGAATAATGGCCCGCCCCCAGCCTCGACCACAATAATTACAGGGAACTCGTCTTCCGGCAAACTGACCTCCGGAAACCGCGTGCAAACCTCACTCGGACCCGCCTCGGTTTTCATGTCGGATGGCACGGATCTTCAGGTCTGGCGCTTGCTTGGCTCAGGGAGGTGGGATGCCTCGCTGTTCAGAAACGATGCGCTGTTCGGCCTTGCTCCTGGCACGCGCTACATCGCTGGGCGTTTCGGCAGCTCCGGTTTCCATAACTTCGTCACTTATGTTCCAGGGGAGAGTTCATTCCAATCCGTCGCCGAGCATGTTGCCGTCCCCTCCGACCTTCCTACTGCTGGCCTCTCCTTCGACCTTCCCACCAACTGGCCTGCGGATTTTCCGGTTGGCAGCGCCTTTGCGATCCCCTCCACCGTATTCACTTCGGACGATTGGCTGCTATTGATTTCCCAAGACGGCACTGCGGCGGAACTTCTCGATTTCTCGCCTGAATATGGACCTTCGCTACGGGAAAGCTTCACCGCACCGCAAGGTACCTCGTTCACCGCCGCCATCCCCCAGTCCCTCGGCAATTTCATCATCCTCAACGGCGCGGGAGGTCGTTCCACGGGATGGCAAAGGGCCGCCTACAATGGCAGCACCCACGTTCTGTCAGCGTCCCGCCCACTGCCCGGCATCCGCCTCTCGTCCGCCGTTGCCACGCTTTTCACCTATACCGCGGAACCATGGGTGGACCCGGATGCCATCTTGTTTTCGCTTGGCAGGTTCGGCTCCTGGACCACTTCCGCCCTAGCTGGCACTGTTGGAATTCTCAACGATCTTGGAGTTCCTAACGGTCTTGGAAATCCGGGTTCGGCCTATTTCTCCTACCTGGGCGGTTTCGAGCTGCCCAGCCAGATTCGTGCGGATGTCTCGCTCGCCACTCTGGGGACAGCCCTCAATTACACTCGTAGCAGGCTTTTCTTCTCCCCTCCTCC
>JBAXCM010000670.1:0-2220 GCA_037141475.1 Verrucomicrobiota bacterium
GTACCACCACCAAGACCGTCTCCACACTCGGACTCAACCGCACGCAAACCGCCACCCGCCCCGACGGCACCATAACCACAACGGCCTACTCCGGCGGCCGTCCCCTGAGCATAACCCGTTACGCCGACGCGACCACCGAAATCTCCACCACCACCTACGGATACGAAACCGGCCTCAAGCGTCCCAATACCGTCACCGACTCCCGTACCGGCACCACCACCACCACCTTCGTCTCAAATACCTGCGACGCCGTGAAGTCCGTCACCGAGGAGAACGGCGACGACGACCGCACAACCTTATTCACCTATGACTCCCGCGGCAACCGCCTCGCCACAATCCACCCGGATGACAGCATCACTCACAACCGCTACAACTCCAAGAATCAACTCGAAGCCACTTGGGGCTCGCTCGCCTATGCCACCGTTTATTCATACGACTATGCCGGGCGCATGCTCACACTCCGCACTTCCCCATCCGCAGCTCCCTCCGGCGAGCCCGCCGACTCGGGGGGGGCCGTCACCCGTTGGCTATACGATGCCAACACCGGCCTGCTCACCGGCAAGCTGTACAACTACGTTGATTCGGAACACCCGGGCAGCGGGCCGGCGTATGCCTACACCAATGGCGGCCGCCTGAAAACCCGCACGCGGGAGCGTGGCATCGCAACTCATTATTACTACAGCCTCGCTGGTCAGCTCCGCGCCATTGATTATTCCGACACCACACCCGATGTCCTCTACACCCGGGACCGCCTCGGCCGCACGGCAACCGCCGCCCAAGGCTCACTTACCGTGACCCCCGGCACCCTGCCCGTCGATGATGACGGCATCACCATCGAAACCCCAATTCGCGGTTCCAGTTACACCTACGACCCCGGCGATTTCCACCTTGCCACCGAAGCACTTGACTATGGCAGTAATTTCACCAAGACACTCAGCCGCCACACCGATTCCACCGGCCGTCCGCGCTCCCTGAATGTCGGCACCGAATACTCCACCGCCTACGGCTATGACAACGCGGGCCGCCTCAGTCAGGTTTGGGACCACCCCACTCTCAATGGCGGCGAGCCAGCCGGAAACGCATCCTTCTCGTACGGTTACGTCAACAACTCCAACGCCCTCGTCGAAACCGTCACCGGTCCTGCCCACACCGTTACCAATACCTGGGAACCCACCCGCGACGTCCTGGCCTCCAAGGTCAACGCTATCGCCGCGAACAACATCCCGTCATCCTTCGCCTACGGCGTCAACGCCATCGGTCAGCGTAGAACCCTGGGGCCCGTGCTTGAGGGCAACACACCCATTTCCACCTACACTCCCAAATGGGCATGGAACTACAACAACAGTGGAGAGCTGGTTTCAGCTGACCACGGGGCCGACGCGACTGCCAACGCACACGACCGGTTCTTTAGATACGACCCCATCGGCAACCGCGACTATGTCCGCTCTGGCGTCTTCACCGACGCGGATGGCAGGCTAATTGACTACACCGCCAACGCCCTCAACCAATACACCAAGGCCAATGGCGTGACCTTGCCATCCACCCCCTATGATCAGGACGGCAACCTCCGTTTCGACGGCGGCGTCAACAAGGACAGCCAGGCGCGGGAATACGTCTGGGACGGGGAGAACCGACTCATCGAGATCAAGAACGTGAGTGTCAGTCCCGCGGTGAGCCTGGTCTCTTACACGTACGACCATCTCTCTCGTCTCATCGCCCGCACTGACGCCACCGCCACAACACTCTACCTCTATGACGGCTGGAACCGGATTGCCGAATATTCTGGACAAACACTCAATAAGACCTATCTTTGGAGCATGGATCTCAGCGGCTCCATGCAAGGTGCGGGTGGTGTCGGCGGACTTCTCGCCGTGACCGATCACGCCACGACAGGCAGTCCCACCTTCTACCCGACCTTCGACGGCAACGGCAATGTCAGTGAGTACCTCCAGATCACCACTTTCGATAACCCCCTCACGACCGAGGTGAATGAGCAAGTGATTACCGTGGTCGCGCACTTCGAGTATGACCCGTTCGGAAATCTGATCGCGGACACGGAGGAAAACGCCGCTAGTTTCCCCTATCGCTTCTCCACCAAGCCTCAAGACTCAATCACCGGACTTTATTACTATGGATACCGCTACTATGACCCGCTCACGGGCAGATGGCCATCGAGAGATCCCATCGGGGAGAAAGGTGGGGTGAATCTGTATGGGTTCG
>JBAXCM010000671.1:0-2219 GCA_037141475.1 Verrucomicrobiota bacterium
GCTCAGCGTGCCGCTGTTGAGGTTGATCGTGCTGCCGGTTCCGCCGTATGGATTGAGCCAGACGTGAGTGCAATCTCCATTGTTAGGAGTTAGGCTTCCGGCAGCCACGTTGAGAATACCGCCGTTGATCGTGAGGGAGCCTAATCCCTCTGCACCGGAGTTATTGATTTTTCCGCCGATATAGGTGGCGGTGACCGTGCCGTCGCTGCCGCCTGCGTTGACCACGGCACCGCTGTTGATGACCATCGTGCTGGCTCTGCCGAAGGAGGAACCGACGGCGAAGACGCCGTTCTCGCCGATGACCAGCTTGCCGTCGATGACGCTGGTGTCGCCGGTGTAGGCATTCACTGCGTTGAGTGTCAGCGTGCCCAAGCCCGTCTTGGTCAAAGAATTAGGGCCATTGCGGGAATCTTGGAGCGGCGCGTTTACGATCAGGCTATCGGTGACTGTTGGCGTGCTAACAGTGAGTGTGGGGTTGCCATTGCCGCCGATGTTGATGATATTATTATCACCGGAGCCGACGTTGATGCTGTTGCTTCCGCTAGCTGTGAGCGTTCCGGCGAGTTGAAATGCTGGAAACTGGGGATAAGCACCGCCGTTGCACAGCAGGGTGCCGCCGTTCTGGTTAAGATTCCAGATGGTGTTGAACCAACCGGCCGAGGCCAGGGTGCCGCCATTGAGATGGATGTTAGCGGATGTGCTTGTGCTGTCGATTCCGAAAGTATCATGTTGGGCGAAGCTGACGGTGCCGCTGTTGATGATGGCGGAGTCGCCGGTGGATGGTGGGCCGCCGTTCCAACCGATTGCACTGACATCGCTCCAAGTGGAATTGCCACCTCCCCAGGTAAATTTTTCGGTGAACAAGTCGCTGCCCGGGTTAAACTGGCCCGGGGCAAATGTGAACACGCGGACTTTGCGGATAGAGGCATTTATAAAGCCCTCCAAATTCCCCGAATTGTCCCTGTTGGCACCAATCGTCAATAGCGTGGGCCAAGCCGTCAAACCAGCCCCCGTTGTCGCCACCGGAACGTTGTTCACATAGATGGTGGTGGTTCCACCGGTTCTCACAAAGGCCATTCTACCCTCTATTTCAGTGCTTGCCGCGGTGGCTGACAAATATTCGAACGCATTCATGGATATGCCACCCAAAAACTTGCTTCCGCCATCATAAAGCAGTGCCGCACCATGGTTCGCGCCGTTGTTATCCGATAGCAAGAAGCCGAATGGGGGCTCCGTTGAGTGCAGAGTATACATGATCTCCATCCCAAAATCATCCGCTGGGCCGGACAGGGTGCTCCCGTTGTAGAGCGCCTGTCCCGGGGTGGGCCCTTCGAGTGCGCAGGCTCCATCAAGGTGGATTTGTCCGTCGCTGAACGACGCCGTGCCACTGCCGACCACCGAGAAGCCCGCCGGAACAGCGTCGCCTTCAAAGGTGTAATCAAACACGGTCTCGAGCGTCGCGTTGGCGGGTGTCACCTCCAGTGAGGCCAGCGCTGCTGCTGCAAGCGCGATCCGGCACCTGGTGGCTCGGCTGTTACTGATGATTCGCGTGGTGTGCATGATCCTGTTCTTCATGATATTTTGAGTCGATTTAGTGAGTGCGTGTTAGATTTATGGGATGTTCAGAAGTTCAAATGAACTGCTAGATATCGGCAGATCTTTCTAACGGAAAAAGGCTAGTCTCTTGGCTGGCAAACTGTCAAGGATTTTTTGTTTGGCGGTAAGCAAGGAAGCAAGGCCAAGGCTAGACGGGCTGTGGGTCAGAGCTCAGGAATCGCGCAAAAATCGTTGGCGGTTGTAGCGGCGTGTCTATGACCGCTGACGACCTTGTATCGCCAATGAACCCGCCGCCTTGCCAAGAGCCCCCTCATGGGCCATCGGCGCTCACAGACACGCCGCTACAAGCCACCTGAGGTGTTGCACCCGTGGAGTTGGTCTGCCGCGATACACACGAGGAGGCCCAGGCACAAAAAAACGGGCACCGGGAGGTGCCCGTTTGGTTTCCCAGCTGCGGAACTGGGAAAATCAATCGGCGAGCTCGACTTTTTCGGTGTTATGGGCGGATCCGGTACCGGACGTGTAGCGCCAGCGGATTTTGTTGCGCTTGGAAGCAGTGCGGAGCTTGCGCTGTCTGCGCTCGGTGGGGGTTTCAAATGAGCGCCGACGCCGGATTTCTTCCAGCACTCCTTCGGTATCAAGTTTGGTCTTGAGGCGCTTGA
>JBAXCM010000672.1:0-2219 GCA_037141475.1 Verrucomicrobiota bacterium
CCGTTAGCCAGCCCTGCGGGCTTCTAGCAGATTAACGGAATTCTGAACGCCCCCCACTCGCGTCACCGCGATCCTGAGAGACAGGTTCTTGCCGTCCGACTCGATCACCTCGCCGTCCACCGTCAGATCGGTCGCGGCGGTAGGGCCTGCGGTAAAATAAGCTCCGGAGCATTGCCCGGAAGACTCCAGCCGGTCCAGCAGTTTGCCGGCCAGATAGATCTGTTCGAAGTCCCGCACGCCCTGATCTCCAGCAGGCAATTTCGCATAGCCGGGCGAAGTGAATTGCCGGACTGCGACGCTCACCCTTTGCGGGGGCGGAGCGCTTGAAACTCTCATCCCCCCGGTGTCGGCGCAGTTTGGGATGAGGATGGCTGGCATGAGCCAGAGGCCACTCTGGAGAAAGCGGGAGGAACAGGTAGAGGGCGAGGCGGTTGTTGGGTTCATGGGGGAAGGCTGGGTTGGTCTGCTCACGGTAGTATTGCTGAATTTGAGGTTGATGAGCTGGCGTTCTCTAAATGAGTGCATCCACGATGGCGCATGAGCAGAGCAGAAGCGCTGCCATTGCACATGTCAGAATGAACGCTAATTTTAGTAAATTTTTCGAATTTGGTTTCATGGGTTTGGAGAGTGGAGGTTGCAGTGTACGAGGGATTCGGGCATCGAGATGCAAATTCATGCGGATTTTTTAGCGGAATACGCGGAGGTTGTCCAGCGACAATTAGAAAAGCTTTGGCGACAATTGAATTTGACCACGAACGACAATTATTTGCTCGCTGGGTTGGTTGGCTTAGCGGTTTTTTGAGCTGCAAGTTTGGCGACTGGTTTTGAGACGGGTTTTCCGGATTGACGGCTTGTCCCTAGAGCACGCCACCAAGCTCTGGTCGCTATTCAAAGGGATCCATTTCACCCCGTGATTCAGAAGAAATTCCGCTATGGATGCCCAGTATTCTATTCATTTGCAACGACTTGCAAACATCCGCCTAGCCGCCCGAGGAGTCCGGCCTTGACGGACTCGCGTTTGAGGCGCAGCTCGCGCCATTCGTTGACGAGGCGCATGGAAAAATTTTGAATGCTATATTCCGCAGGGAGAATTTCGCATTGGGTAGCAAAATCGGGTAGCAATTTTCGGCTTTTCAAGCGCAAATTTGCCCATTGTCACTCGGTCACACCCTGACCGGTCGGCATCACCGGTCGCACGATGAGACGCGAAAGCCGCTCTTCCATGGCGCTGAGGTTGCGATCCACATAGCCGCTGATGATGCGCTCGACTTGCTGGCCCACCTCGACCTTGACGTTGCCAATGGCGACGGAAACGACCGGCGAGTTGTCGCGGGTCGTGATCTTGTCTTGCAGATTGGTCCCCGGGTCCTTGGGAGTGGCATCCAACGCCGCACCATTGCCGGTGCCCAGGAGGATGTCCTTGCCGAGCGCTTCCAGCCCGCCGCGAATCTCGGCAATGGCACTGACGAGACGACCCTTCTCCCCGTCCAAATCGGTGAGTTCCTTGTCGCGCTTCTCAATGGCGGTATTGAGACGGCCGGGCGCGAAGCCGGGAAGATACTCAACCATGGCCTTGCGGGTCTCCTGACTGAGAGCGAAGAATTCGCTCGCCCTGACCGGACGCTCGCGCAGGGTGCGAGCCATGGCGGAAACCCGGAGCTGGTCCTCACGGCTGGCCAGCATGAAGCGCTTGTTGGCCTCCTCGGTCTGCTCGCGCATGGCCTTGAGGGTGTCGATGGCCACCTGCTTGCGCTGGGCTTCAATCTCTTAGTTGCGCGTCTCCATGCTCTGCAAGTCGCGGCGGGCGGTGGCCTCGTCTTGCAGGACCTGTCCGGCAAACTTGGCACGAGCGGAAAGCGAGTCGGTCTTGGAGCCGGGAAAGACGTTGTCGGCGGCAAGGAACATGCCGGTGTTGGCACGCTGGATGGCAAGGCGGGCCTGGGTGGCGTTCTTGTCGGAGTCGGTCTCGCCGAAGCGCCAGGCGCGCGACGAGTCGGCCGCGTCTCTGGAGGCGTCGGTTTGGATGCGCTTGAGCGTGGCGACCTGCTTCTCGATGGAAAGTTCATCGAGCTTCTTGCGCAGGGAATCCTCCTCCAGCTTGATGCGGGTTCTGATCAACTCGTTGACGCCGTCCTGCTGGTCGATGATCTTTTGTTGGACGGCGACGGCCTTGTCGGCCGCCAGCGGGGTCATGAGTCCCGCGCTGCGCACGGAGTTGA
>JBAXCM010000673.1:0-2218 GCA_037141475.1 Verrucomicrobiota bacterium
AGTGACCGTTAGACCCTCGCACTCGATGGCACCGTTGATGCGGCGGACACCGGGAAGTTCGTGCAGGGCAACGGCGGCTTCTGTGGGCTGGGGTTCGCGGTTGTGAGATGCTCCGGGGCGGGCATACCAAAATGTGCCGACCGAGTAATCGACTTTGCAGTTTGCCCAATGCCAGATTTCCATATCATGCTTGAGGGCACTCTTGAATGGAATAGAATCTAAGGGGCGAACCCGAGAGGTGGTGGTGTAGCCGAGCCAGTTGTTGTGATCGGCCACTTCGCGCTGCGGCATCGAAATATATGGGGAGCTGAAGAAGTCAGCCATGCCCCAGGCATATCCATAGTAGTCCTCGGTACCGGTGCCAATGTGGGCTGGCAAGGCAGCACCGTCCTGATAAATCCGTTCATCGCCCTCGCCGTACCAAGCCTTGGACGGGCTGTACACGGTTAGGGTATCGCCGACATAGCGGCCTTGGCCTTTGAGGTCGATGTAATTCCAGTCTGATCGGGGCTGGGTAGGGATGGCCAGCTGGCCGTGCCAATTCGCGTGAAACAGCAATGAGTGATCGGTCCATTCCCACTTGGCGGTACTTGCGGACATCTGGATCGCAAGCTCGTGGTCCGATCCATTCTTGATCACCAGGTGGCCGGATTTCGCATAGGGCATGGTCCAGCGGGCGGTGAGCGTGCCATCGGCGGCGACGCTGCGCCACCAATCCTGCACCGGTTGGAGGCGGGCACCTGCGCCGAAAAACTCGCTTAGCGGGCACCACACGGTGGTTTCGCCGTCGAAGGATGCCTGCACAATCAGGGAGCGCAGTGCAGCAGGCGCGTCCTCCGGGCGGATCTTGACGAGAAACTCGACGACGGCTGCCGGGCCGGGAGGTAAATCGATCCCATTCTCAGCGCCTGCCGCAAGCTTGGTTGACTGCCGGTGCACAGCCGATACCGCTGAGGGTGAATTTTCCAGCATCTTCTCGCCGGTTGTCTTGAGCAACGGCTTGGCCGCCTCGAAATCCTCCATAGTGAAGGTTTTCACTGCGGTGCCTGCTTCGTAGCTGCGAAAATTAATGACATTGTAAAATGGCATCGAATCCAAGGTGATCTTGCATCCCTTGGCATAGGGAATGGGCAGATAGAGGTCGCCGCCCACGGCCTGCGCGTCAGTCCGTGGCTTCTCTATCTGATGGTGCAGATCGTTGTCGTTGAAGGAAACAAATGCAAATGGCGGCGGCACGAAGGCACAGCCACGGAACAAGTCGTTGAGCTTGGCGGTGATTGTTGGGCTAGGTGAGCCATCGAGGTAGAAGCGGATGATCTGGTTGTTGCGGTCTGCTGCCAGCGGCGTCCAGAAGCGAACCACCGCACCCGGTCCCTTGTCGTCCATGATCACCCACTCTTTGCGGCCCTCGTTGACCTCGCTGCACATGGCGTTGTCGTGGTCCTCGTTAGAATGCCAAGTGGCGGCGTTGGCTGGATCCGTTTTACTGGGGTCGTGGCTACTGGATTGCTTGAGTGAGTAGGCAGGCGAGGGCAGGTTGGCGACGGCATCACGGTTGGTCATTTCGCTCAGCAACGTGGGCAGTGTGACGGCGTCAGGGGCGGCAAGTGCCGGCAAGCCGAGGCAAAGTGCGGCGGCGCAAACGGGCCAGGCACGGCGTGTCTGGTGTCGGGAAACGAGGGTGGTTTGCATCAAGTTGGTTAGGTTGGTTAGGTTGGGCAAGCTGCGAAATCTCTGCCAGTGCCGGCAATTTCTACATGGTTTTGGGTACAGACGAATGTGAGCGCGAATGGATGTCCAGCTGGCTATCTAGCAGGATCAGTTCTTTTTCTTGGATTCGAGCTGTTCTTTGACTTTGGTCTCGATTTCGGCATAAAGGACAGGATCGCCTTTGAGGAGTTCTTTGGCGGCGTCGCGGCCCTGGGCGAGCTGGGTGCCGTTGTGACTGAACCATGAGCCGCGCTTTTGGACGATTTCCATTTCCAAGGCGAGGTCGAGCAACGAGCCGGTCGAGGAGATTCCCTCGTTGTACATGATGTCGAATTCAGCTTCAGTGAAGGGTGGTGCCACCTTGTTCTTGACGATTTTTACCTTGGTGCGGTTGCCCGTGACGGTCCCGTCGGTGGCTTTGATCTGACCGATGCGCCGGATGTCGATGCGCAACGAGGAAAAGAACTTGAGGGCGCGGCCGCCGGGGGTGGTTTCCGGATTGCCGAAC
>JBAXCM010000674.1:0-2215 GCA_037141475.1 Verrucomicrobiota bacterium
GCGTTTCCTGCGAGCGGCGGGGGTCGTTGCCTTGGCCGAGGAACTCTTCTGGCGTGGCTTTCTGATGCGCTTCGTCTGTGATTGGGAGGGCGACTTCTGGCAACAGCCATTCGGTCGGGGCGGCTGGCTGTCTTACTTCATTGTCACTGCCCTGTTCATCTTTTCCCATGGTGCGCTCGATTGGGCGGCCGCCTGGGTGTACGGCTCTCTCACCTATCTCCTCTGCGTGTGGAGCAAAAACCTCGGCGCCTGTATCGTGATGCATGCCACCGCTAATTTTCTCATGGGGCTCTACATCATCGCCTACGGCAAATTCGGCTTGTGGTGAACAAATCCTCTGCCGATCTCAGCCCATGCAGCGGTAGTTTTACTTCCCCCGTTCCCCTTGCAGATAAATATCACTCTCTCCCGATATTTTTTGCTTGTCATTCCCGCTCTTCTTCCTCATACCGTCGGCCCGCGCGGCAACGTGCGTTTTGATCATGGGTAGATGCCCGAGTGGCTAAAGGGGGCAGACTGTAAATCTGCTGGCTAACGCCTACGCTGGTTCGAATCCAGCTCTGCCCACCATCTTCATTTCCAACGACTTAGGGAGCCGAAAGGCTTCCGTGGTTGACGCTTCAACCAACGCCATGAATCCATGTGGCGACAAATTGGCGACAACTCAGCAAACCGCACCACCCGAGTCATCTCGGCCAAGTCGGGAACCCAAGTGCAAGGGCAAGGGCAAACCGGCTGCAATAGTCAGCTTCGGCTCGGCCAAAATTCCCGTCTATCGGTGCGCGTCGGGCGGGCGGATTCGCTTCGCCATCTCCTACCACCGGGACGGCAAACGCACGCGACAGTTCTTCGGCGACCTTGCCGCAGCGAAAAAAGAGGCCCAGCTCGTGGCGCAGCGAATCCAGTCCGGTATGCAGCACATGACCGACCTCAAGCCGCACGACCGTGAGAGCTACCTCGCCGCGCGTGCCAGGCTGGAAAGCCCCGGCATCCCGCTGGTGGTGGCGGTCGAGGATTATGTGCAGTGCCGCGATCTGCTGAAAGGAACGCCGCTGCGTCTGGCGGTCGAGGATTTCGTCCGGCGCACCCATCGCGTGAAACTCGGCGTGATGGTGCCGGTGGTTGTCGATGAGCTGCTTGAGGCGAAGCGGAGGGACGGCATGAGCGAGCGCTATATCGGCCAGCTCCGCAGCTCGCTGGGCCTGTTCTCCCGCAAGTTCCCCGGACCGATCATGGACGTTCAGCCCGAGGAAATCGATGCATGGCTGCGTGACGGGGATTTAGCACCCGTCACCCGCAACAACCGCCTGACCGTGCTGAGGGTGCTCTTCGGGTTCGCCAAGCAGCGCAACTACCTGCCTGAGACTGAGGCCACGGCACCCGACCGCATGTCCAAGGTGAAGGTCCGGAATGACGACGTGGAGATCTTCACTCCTGCCGAACTCCGCAAGCTGCTTCACACTGCGCCGCCGCATCTGATCCCCATCCTCGCCATAGGGGCGTTTTCCGGCATCCGCATGGCCGAACTCAACCGGCTCGACTGGTCCGCAGTGGACTTGGAACGCGGCCACATCGAGCTGCGGGCCAGTCAGGCGAAGACCGCGTCCCGGCGGATCATCCCGATCTCTGACAACCTGCGTGCCTGGATCGAACCGCTGCCGCGCAAAGGTAAGGTGGTGGCGATGGAAACGCTGCACCGCGAAGTCACCGCGCTGGCCCGCGCCATGGGCGTCGAGTGGCCGCGCAACGTGCTCCGACATTCGTTCATCAGCTACCGCATCGCCAAGGTGAAGAGCGCCGACCAAGTAGCGCTCGAAGCGGGCAACTCCGCAGCGATCATTTTCAAGCACTACCGGGAACTCGCCACCGAGGAACAGGCGGAAGAGTGGTTCGGCATTCTGCCCAAGCCTGGCCAGTGGGAGAACGCCGTCGATTACGACACACGCACCCGCACGGTGAATCTGGCGGCGGGGAATGGGAGCAAGCCCCGTTCAATCCGCGCGCCACGGAAGCGGAAATCGGACTAACGGTGCGCCTAACAAACGCGGATGGCGCATGAGACGGCCGGCCATATTGCCATACCTTGTGCGGCCGGTACGTGCTCCTACGCGGCACCAAATGCAAAATCCGAGGCTGGAAAACTAGTTCCATACCCCGGATTTATGACCACTCAAAAAATGGTATTAGTTCAGCCCTTGAAACTTTGGTTCGGCTG
>JBAXCM010000675.1:0-2208 GCA_037141475.1 Verrucomicrobiota bacterium
GTATTATCCGGCAGGCCCTCGTCAGACTGCCAATTGCGAACAACCCACGGTGGCGTCGCCGTAGCCGTTAGCACCCCGATGGCCAGCAGTGCCAGTGAGAGCCAAGCCGTTCTCCAATTCGGGTGGGTCACGCCACAACTTTTGGGAGTGGACCGGGGGCGATGCAACTGAATGGCTTGCCGCAATTCCGGCAGTCTCTGAGCCCGGATTCCCGATGTTCCAATGGATGCATCATGTCGTTGATGATTTTCCCCTTATTTAGGGTCATTCAGGGGTTCGCCACTTATGGCAGTGTCACATGAGGGTTGCTGATCGAGAGGCCGCGCTCATCGGTGACGTTGACATAGAAGATGATAGGCCGCAGGGCCGGTAGATTCGCTGAAACGGACTTGCCGTTGAGCTGGGCCGGGATGCTGTGCCAGACACGCTCCTTGGCGTCGGCGTAATCCAACTGGACTTTAGCCGCCCTTCCGGGGCCTGAGATGACGGCCGTCACCTTGTCCCCGGCAACTTCCGTGGGGCCGATTTTCAGCAGGGGTGCCCCCTGATTCACATAACTGTTGATGAACGCGTCCACCTCGGGAAATGTCCAGATGTGGCCGTGACCCCGGTTGATCTGGATGCACAACGTAACCGGCGATTTTACCAGATTGTACGACTTCTGATAGCTATCAAGAGGATAGGCAAAATCATTGGTGCCATTCATGAATAGCATCGGGCACTGCACCTGCCCAAGGTAACGCGACGGCTCGAAATTCTCGATCCAGCGCTGCTTCAAGTCATCCGGCATCTTGGCAAAGTAGTTATCAATCCAGGCGCTCTTCTCGTGGATGAATCCGCAGCCGTAAACCGGCACTGCCGCCTTGAACCGGTGGTCCACCCCGGCGACGATACACGTCAGGTATCCGCCCCAACTGATGCCTGTGAGCGCGATTCTGTTAGGATCCACTTCCTTGATTGAAGCGAGCAGGGAATGTCCACGGATGACCGCCGCAACCGCCTGATAGGTCCAAATATCCTTGGCCTCGTCAGGTGCGAAATTGCGGAATTTCACGTCATCGCCTTGATCCGGGCCACCATCTGGCAAGCGCCCGGCCGGCCCGTTGCCTGCCAAGTCCATAGACAGGGCGGCGTAGCCGTTGTTGACCCAGTGTTTGACCCAGTCGCGAAAGGCCGCGCCGCCGCCGCCATGGACGAGGATGACTCCCGGAAATGGCCCGGGACCATCGGGTTTGCCGCAATAGGCGAACACCCGGGTCGGTTTGCCCTTGAGGCTTTCGCCCTCATAGTACACCTCGCGGATCTGCTCTTTGATTTCGCCCCAGGTTGCGGACGGCACCTTGGACAAGGCCACCATGTCCCACAGGCCGCCCTGAGCCGCCCACGCGGTGGTTAGAAACAGGAGCGACAAGCCGAGGCTGAGAAACTTTTTCATGGTGAGTTATGGTCTTCGATTGTTTCAGAATGGCTTCGCAAATCTGCTAGTCCTTGGTTTTTCCTGACCGGTATTCCAGCCAAGGGGCGACCTTGTCGGCCCAGGCTTTTCCGTGTTCACGCAGGCCCTTGCCGCTGAAATGGACGCCGTCGCGGAGGTCGCCTTTGAGGGCGTCGCTATCGGGTCCTTCGATAGCGATGGCGTCGCTGCACAGGGATTTTTGAGCATCGCGAAGTTCCTGAACGACGTCACCACCATGAGAGCTGACGAGCGCCACAAACCACGGCGCATCCCAACCGATCGCCTTGCGCGACTCGCGGATGAGCTGCTCGAGAAATACCCGATAGGGTTTGCCAATCAGCGTGCGCTTGGGGTCGGGTTGGCCTGCATCGGACTCGCCCTGATGCCACAACACGGCGCGGAACCCCTTGGGCCCTAGCTGTTTCATGCGTTCGGTTAGCATATCAAACGCCTCACCCTTGCTTTCCCATTCACCGCTTGGGAGCTGGCGGACCCGGCCCTCCAGTGTTGGCGGATTGGGAAAGGTGGTGCCCTTTGGCAGCCACTCGCGGACACTGGTGGCACCGATGCCGCAGGCGATGATGCCGACGGGCTCCCTGAATTTCGAGGCGATTGCATCGCCAAAAGGTGGCTGAAAACTGCCTTGATCACCACTGGCCCCCGGCTGCGGGTCGTTCGCTAACTGCCAGTGTTTTCCGTCAAACGCGGCAACGAGACCGGTCGCCGTCTTTTGTTTCTCCGCGCCGTGATTG
>JBAXCM010000676.1:0-2206 GCA_037141475.1 Verrucomicrobiota bacterium
CAATCAAACAGTACGAGCGATGCCCGTCCACGTGATCCACTCCCGTCTGAGGGTCGTCCTGAATCGAAAAAATGACCATGTCTTGCCAGAACCGGCTCTTGGTTAGGCCCTCAACCACACGGCCCAGCGCCAAGTCGTTATCGGCCACATAGGCTCGCGGGCTTGGCCAGCCTTGGCGACCGGCCACGGTGTGGTCATCGGGCAGATAGATCGTGGTGAAGTCTGGCATGGTGCCCGCTTGCTCGAACTCGCCCAGGGCCTTGAGGAAAATATCGGCGCGGATTTGATCCGGGATCGCCAACTGCCAGCCCGGAAATCCCGGATCGCTGTAGCGGCGGAGCGTATCTATCTGATAGCTATTGGTGAAGCCCGGGCTCTCGGTGTGGTTCGCCCACGCCTCGTAGTAATCCCTCCATTGCGGATCAATTTTCGGGGTGGAGACGATGCCTAATTCGCCGAAGTTACGGAACGAGAGCCCTTTGCGCAGCAGGTGGTCCCAGATGAAGCCGCACCCTGCGTAGGATAGTGGGTCGAGGCCAAAGTCGTAGGGCGAGCGGACGTTGTTGCAATCTTTTTCGCGGTAAGGCGTGGTGAGTCCCTGAACCGTCCACTGGTGGCCGACGCTCGAGCGAACACCACTGCAATAGTAGTTGTCAAGCAGCACAAAATCATCAGCCAGCGCATGGATGTTAGGAGTGGTGCTGCGCGGAAATTCGCAAAACTTCGGCTCCACATTGCCACGTCCGATGTCGCCGAGTACCTGGTCGAATTTCTTATTTTCCTTGATGATGAAAACGACGTGTTTGAGGGGTGAAGGTTCGCCGACGTGATCAGGAACGGGCTTGGGTGCCACGCCGGTCTGGGCGCGCTCCTGTGCCCGGAGCATCTCCGGTAGCCGGAAACCGAGTTTCGCCTCGGCAGTTAGCTTGGCCAATTCCGCTGGGTCGCCGGGTAGCGTGACTTTTTGCAGGTTGCCCTGATAACCTGCCATGTTGCCGATGAACAGGTCGTTGCCGCGGACGCACAGCGCAGCGGGATAGCCACCCGCAGGAATGAATGCGCACGGGGCCTCTGGCTTGTTAGGATCGATCAAGGCAACGGCATTGTTGCCCGCGTTCACCGCAAACACCATGCCGCCGCTGAGCGCCACTCCGTTGGTTAGGCTGCCGTAGGGCAGTCCCGGCTCCGCCTTGGTCCCCAAATGACCGATCACCTTTCGGGTGGCCATTTGAATCACCGAAATTGCGTCGCCGCTCGCATCCACGACGTAGAGACGCTTGCCATCGGCGGACTTGGCCATCGCCTCCGGATGAATCCCGGTGGCAATTTCCTCAACCACTGAGCTGGTTCTCAGATCCACCACGGAAACCGACCCGCGCAGGGCCACCGACCGGTCATCGACGGCGATGGCGGTACCGGCACCGTTTTCAGTTTTATCACCGTCATGAGGGCGACTGCCGCCAAAGTTGCTAACGAAAGCAAACCTGCCGTTGCGGCTCAATTCCACCCCATACGGGCAAACCCCCACCGGAATGCGCGAGACCACCGCGCGGTTGGCTAGCTTGACCACAGCCAGTTCGTTGCTAACGGACAACGCGACGATCACCCGCTTGCCATTGGGGGTGACGGCCAAACCGAGGGGATTGGCAGTCTTGTGACTGTTTGTTAGAAGGATTGGAGGGGCGAAATCCAGGTGACCGGAGGCGTCGAGGTCCGCCTGATAGAGATCGCGCAGGTTGCCTGTGAAAAAGACGGTGGCTCCATCCGGGCTGACGGCGATGCCGTGCATCGAGCCGCTATCAGCCGTGCCGTTAGGATCGCTGGGAAACGCCACTTGCTGGACCATTTCGAAGGTGTCGGTATTAACCACACTGATATTGCTGCTAGATTTAACGACGAGAAATTTTCCATTGCGAGCCAAGGCCATGCTCATGATTTTGCCGCCGACGCGGATGGAGGAGCCGGCGGGATGGATCTGATGGCCGGTTTCGGAGAGGTCCGGGTGATCGTGGTCGCGGACTTTTTGTAAGCTCCACTCCTGTCTGGAATCGGCTGGAACGGCATCGCTGGGCGGATTGGTGGCGGCGGCTGGATCCAGCAACTCGACGGCTTCTCGAGGGTGATCCTTGGCGGGGGCTTCGGGCGAATCCCCTCGGAGTGGCGAGGCGAGCAGCAGCAGGGCAAAGGCGATGGTTTGGGCATGCAT
>JBAXCM010000677.1:0-2192 GCA_037141475.1 Verrucomicrobiota bacterium
ATATTGTCCAGCCGATGGCCCCGGCGTCGGTGACGGCGATGGCTGTTGTGGAGTTTGCGGCATAGCCGACGCTGGCGGAGGCCGGAATGGTTGCTTGCTCGGCAGAGGCACTGATGGTCCAATCATCAAACAGCATCCAGTTGTTACCGGGGTAACCGACGGTGGTGATGTACCAGCGTGCCGAAAGCGAGCCGAAGGTACGGGCTGCCAGATTGGTACCGCTGACCGGGCGCTGGGTGAATGGTGCGGCCGTGATCACCTGCACCCCACCGACGGTGGCCGTCCATGTGTTGGTCTTGTAGTCGATGTGCATGGTCACCTCGACCACCGTGCCATAGAGCGACGAGAGGCTCAGTCCGGTGTCGGTGTAGGGGGACGCCGTGCTGGCAGTATTGAACTCGTTGGCGTCATAGCGAAATAATTTGTTCCTAGTCAGGTCGAAGGTCAGTCCGCCCAACACCTTGTCATCCCAGTTGTATACCAGCAATTCGAAATCATCGTTGCGGCTGTTGGTGGATTGGTTGAGGCCGATCTGGCAGTAAAAGTCGATGATGGGTTGGTTGCCGGCGACCACTGGTTCACTATCGACTTTGCGCCCGACGCGGATGAACTGGGTGGTACTGGGCGGGGGCGACGAACCCAAATACCCGAGGGCGGCGGTTTGACCCATGCCCGGTACTAAATCGCTGTCAATGGCGGCAAATGGATAACAAAGGGAAGTGCCGACGGTGCTGGGGTTGACAACCATCACCCAGTTGCCGGTGCCCACCAATTTAGGCGCTGCGGCGCTGCTCACCCCGGCCATAAACGGTGGAGTCTCAGTCGATTCGAAGCCCGTGCCATACAAAACGCCGCCGTTTCCTGCTAGAACAAGGGCGGCGAGAGCGAGGATGACGAGGCAACGAGTCCGGGAGTGGGGGGCAATGCGAACCGGCAGGCAGTGCATAGGCAGGCGGTGGGTTTGCGGCGCTAAACGAAAAAGCGACCCGGTTTCCCGGGCCGCTTGATGATACGGATCAATTTACTACAAATCAACTCAAACCCTTAGTTCGATGACGTTGGTGGTGTGGTGGCAGGTGGTGTAGTGGCAGGCGGTGTAGTGGCAGGCGGTGTAGTGGCAGGCGGTGAGGGTGCCGGAATCGCGTCGTACTCGGCTTTGGCCAGTTTGCCATCGGCATTAACGTCGGCCTTGCGGAACATGTCGCGGGCCACCAGCGCCGGGATGTGGCTGGCACAGGCCGCCATGGCGAACTCCATTGGATCAACGAACCCGTCGGCATTCTTATCTGCGGTCGCGAATGCGGGCAGTGCCTGCGCGGCAGGTGGGGGCGGCGGCGGGCCTGGATCTTTCACCGGCCATTCATCGGGGGTGATGCCGTTATCGCTGTTGGTATCGAGTTTGGCGAACATAGCGGCGACCTCGTCAGCGGTCAATGTCGGCATCCACAACTTCAAGAATGCTGCATATTCCTCGGGACTGATGATGCCGTCATGGTTGGTATCGACCACGAAGAAGAACGGCAGGATTTGCACTGGAGGCATGGCCGGCGGGGGCGGTGGCTGCGGGCAGGCGACGAGGAACTCGGCCAAGCTAATCTTGCCATCCTTGTTAACGTCCAAGAAGTTGAAGAGCTTGGTCACTTCTGCGGCTGGCATCCCTTTGGGCACGCTCGCCGTGAATTCCGCCAGGGACAAAAATCCGTCGGCATCCTTGTCCGCGTCGGTAAAGCGTTGTTTGCGGATGGCATCGATCTGGTCGCGGCAGGCTTTGCGGGCGGCCTCGATTTCGGTGGGAGAGAGGACACCGTCACCATTGAGGTCCCATTTGTCGAGGGCGGTTCTTGAGAGATCACCTTGAGTGCGGGCGGCCAAGCCTTTACGGGCGGCTTCGCGTTCTTCGGCGGAGAGCACTCCGTCATTGTTGGTGTCGTAGGGTTTAAGGAACTCAGGCAGAGTGCCGTTGCCGAAGCTGCGGCCGGACTGAGCCTTGACTGACATGCCAGTGGCAAGGAATGCCCAGGCAACAAGCGCGATGGTTAGTTTCATGGTGGTGTATGGCGGTTGGACTGGATTTAAGTTCTGTCGTGAGCAGGGGATCAGACCGGCATGGACAGGCGGCTGGTCGAGGCGATGATGAAGATGAAGATGGCCGTGAAGAACACCTCGGCCAGCATGACCACGCCGAGATTGAA
>JBAXCM010000678.1:0-2188 GCA_037141475.1 Verrucomicrobiota bacterium
AAAAAAGTGCAAAAATGGCGGATTCTAACAACCCTCTAAGAAACTCGGGCTAACCAAGACACATTGCCACAGGGAGGGTTTGGCAATTTGATAGCGTTGCCGTTGCAGAAAGCTGCGCGGGATGCCGGCAACAGTGTGTTCGTGGACGAGCACGGCGTGCCGTTCGAGGATCAATGGGCGTTTCTAGCAAGCATCGAGCGCATCACCCCCAAACGCCTTGAGACCCTCGTCACGGCCGCCGAGGGCCGCGGCCGGATCATCGGCGTGCGCTTGGCCACTGCCGATGAGGACGATCCCGAACCGTGGCTCCAACCTCCGTCACGCCGGCTCAAAGCCCCGCCGAAGGGGGATGCACCGGCGAACCTGGAAGTGGTGTTAGGTGACCAACTCTACCTGCCCAAAGCCGGACTGGGTCCAGCACTTCGCAACGCACTGCTGCGCTTGGCAGCGTTTCAAAACCCGGAATTCTACAAGGCGCAGGCGATGCGGCTGCCGACGTACGACAAGCCGCGCATTATCGGCTGTGCCGAGGATCACCCGTTGCACATCGGCCTGCCGCGCGGTTGCCACGAGGAGGCGGTGGAGTTGCTTGAATCACTGGGAGTTGTTGTCACCGTTAGGGATGAACGTTGCCACGGCGAGCCGCTGGCGGTGGAATTTTGCGGCACCTTGCGCCGTGAACAAAAGCAAGCGGCTGCGGCCATGCTGGCCCACGACACCGGAGTGCTGGCGGCCACCACCGCCTTTGGCAAGACGGTACTGGCGGCATGGCTCATTGCCCAACGCGGCGTCAACACCCTGATTCTGGTGCACCGGCAGCAATTGCAGGAACAATGGGTTGAACGCCTGTCGCAGTTTCTCGGGATCGCGCCAAAGGAAATCGGCCGCTGGGGCGGCGGCCGCAAAAAGCTCACCGGCAACATCGATGTTGCGCTGATCCAAAGCATCATCCGCAAGGACGTGGTGCAGGATTTGGTGGGCGACTACGGGCATTTGGTGGTGGACGAATGCCATCATCTATCAGCAAAGAGTTTCGAATTGGTGGCACGCCGAGCCAAGGCAAAATACGTCACCGGCCTGTCAGCCACGGTGACCCGCAAGGACGGTCATCATCCGATCATTTTCATGCAATGCGGGCCGGTGCGCCACAAAGTGGACGCGCGACAACAAGCGGCAGAACGACCCTTCAACCACGAAGTATGGGTGAGATCAACCGGGCTGGCACCGGGGGGCGAACCGGCTGCCGACAAACGCATCGAGTTTCAGCGGCTCTGCGACGTGCTGATGCATTCCGAGGAACGCAACCGGATGATATGCGATGAGGTCGTCGAGGCGGTACGGGCAGGACGGTCGCCAGTTATACTAACGGAGCGAACCGAGCACTTGGAACTGCTGGCCGGAATGCTCGTAGGGGAGGTCGAGCAGGTGATCACGCTGCAAGGCGGCATGGGCCGCAAGGCGTTGCTGGCGGCACTGGAACGGGCACGGGAAATCCCACCCGATCAAGGCCGCGTGCTGGTGGCCACCGGGCGATTTCTCGGCGAAGGCTTTGATGACGCCCGGCTGGACACACTTTTTCTAACGATGCCGGTGTCCTGGCACGGCACCATCGCTCAATACGTCGGTCGCTTGCACCGCCTGCATGATGGCAAACGCTGCGTGCGGGTCTATGACTACGCCGATCTGGATGTGCCGATGCTCGCACGGATGTTTAACAAACGCTGCGCCGGTTATGAGGCGGTTGGATACTCGATCCTGATGCCTGCCAGCGCCTTGCCGGGCTGGCCCGCCGAGGTTCCGCTGCCGGTAGATGCCCGCTGGAAACAGGACTATGCCGCAAGCGTGCGCCGCTTGATCCACGATGGCGTGGACCGGCCACTGGCCCAATTGTTTGTGCATGCCACCACCACACCAGATGCCGGGGCCGAAGGCGCTGACCGAGCCCGAAGCGCCAGCGAGGCATTTTTCTATCGTCGGCTCGAATCGCTGCCAGAGATGGCCGGGGTGTTCCGGCTCAACACACGGCTGCCGATCGCTTTTGACGAGCGCGGCGAAATGGAGGTGGATTTGTTGGATGCGGCGGCGCGCCTGGTCATCGAAATTGATGGCACCCAACACCTGGGCGACGCCGCCGCCTGGCGCAGCGACCGGCGCAAGGATGCGGCTTTGCAGGCGAACGGGTATTTCG
>JBAXCM010000679.1:0-2162 GCA_037141475.1 Verrucomicrobiota bacterium
TGTTTTATGACAGCACGCGGCCGATTCCGGAATCGCGCTTTCGCAAGGACATCGAAGTCATCGGCATTCCGCTGACCGAGATCGCCAATGCGGCTTATACCGACTCGCGTCAGCGTCAGTTGTTCAAGAACATCATTTACGTCGGTGCGCTCTCGGTGCTGCTCGATGTCGAAGCCGAGGTATTCGAGAAACTCTTCTCCGAACAGTACCGCGGCAAGGAGATGCTGCTCGATTCCAACGTGCGTGCGCTGCATCTGGGGCGGGACTATGTCACGCAACACCTGA
This sequence comes from Verrucomicrobiota bacterium, assembly GCA_037141475.1. Classification (GTDB taxonomy): domain Bacteria; phylum Verrucomicrobiota; class Verrucomicrobiia; order Verrucomicrobiales; family Akkermansiaceae; genus Luteolibacter. The sequence goes on from JBAXCM010000679.1 coordinate 286, forward strand.
GTGCACCCATTGGCCTGCGCGTGCGCCGTGCCGACAAGGTGGGCGACCAGATCTTTACCGATGGCAACAGCGCTGCTGCGCTGGGTTGTGTCTACGGTGGCGCATCGGTGGCTGCCTGGTACCCGATCACGCCTTCGTCTTCGGTGCCGGAGGCGTTCCAGAAATATTGCGACAAGTACCGTATCGACGAGCACACCGGACGCAGCAATGTGGCCATTGTGCAGGCGGAAGATGAACTGGCTTCGATCGGTATGGTGGTCGGCGCGGGCTGGAACGGCGCGCGTGCCTTTACCGCGACCTCCGGCCCCGGCATTTCCCTGATGTCGGAATTCATTGGTCTGGCCTACTTTGCCGAGATTCCGGTCACCATCATCAATGTGCAGCGCGGCGGGCCTTCCACCGGCATGCCAACACGTACCCAGCAGTCGGATCTGCTCAGTTGCGCCTACGCCTCGCATGGCGACACCAAGCACGTGATGCTGTTTCCGGAAGATCCGTACGAGTGCTTTGAGCAAGCGGCGGCGGCGCTGGACCTGGCGGACCGTTTGCAGACACCGATTTTTGTCATGACCGATCTGGACATTGGCATGAACCAGCGCCTGTGCAAGCCTTTTGTCTGGGATGACAAGCGCGGCTATGACCGCGGCAAAGTCATGACAGCAGAAGAACTGGAAGCAGGCAAGGATTTTGGCCGCTACAAGGATGTGGATGGTGATGGCATTCCGTGGCGCACTCTGCCCGGAACGCATCCGACCAAGGGCAGTTTCTTCACGCGCGGCACCACGCGGGACCCTTATGCGCGCTACTCGGAGCGGGGCCCGGATTACATCTACAACATGGAACGACTGCTGCACAAGTTCAAGACGGCGGCTGATCTGGTGCCGCAGCCGGTGCTGCGCATGGCCGAAAAACCGACCAAGATAGGCGTGCTTTACTTTGGATCGACCAGTCCGGCGATGCAGGAAGCACTCGATGTACTCACCGCTGACGGCATCCACATCGATGCAATGCGTCTGCGCGCCTTTCCGTTCCCGACCTCGGTGGAAGATTTCATCGCCGGGCACGACAAAGTGTTCGTGGTCGAACAAAACCGGGATGGCCAGATGCAATCGCTGCTGGTCAACGAACTGGCGATCGACCCGGCGCGACTGATCAAGGTGCTGCACTACGACGGCACGCCGATCACGGCGCGTTTCATCACTAAATTCATCGAGCAGAACCTGCAAACGGAGGCCGCATGACCTACCTCGCTAAACCCAAACTGCATCACCCCACGCTGACCACCAACAAGGTCGGCTACACGCGGCGCGATTACGAAGGTCGCATCTCTACCCTGTGCGCAGGTTGCGGCCATGACTCGATTTCGGCCGCGATCATTCAGGCTTGCTGGGAACTCAACATTGAGCCGCATCGGGTGGCCAAGCTTTCCGGCATTGGCTGCAGTTCCAAGACGCCTGACTATTTTCTCGGTGCCTCACACGGTTTCAACACCGTGCACGGGCGCATGCCCTCGGTGCTGACCGGCGCCAATCTGGCAAATCGTGACCTGCTGTATCTGGGTGTCTCCGGTGACGGTGACTCCGCTTCCATCGGCCTGGGGCAATTCGCCAACGCCATGCGCCGCGGTGTGCGCATGGCTTACATCGTGGAAAACAACGGTGTTTATGGACTGACCAAGGGCCAGTTCTCAGCCACTGCCGACCGTGGCTCCAAGAGCAAGAAGGGCGTTATCAACAGCGACAGTCCTGTTGATCTGGTCGGGTTGGCACTGCAACTGGGCGCCACCTACGTCGCACGCAGTTTCTCCGGCGACAAGGCCCAATTGGTGCCGCTCATCAAGGGCGCCATTGACCACGGTGGAGCTGCTTTCATAGACG
>JBAXCM010000680.1:0-2162 GCA_037141475.1 Verrucomicrobiota bacterium
CGCAAGGCCTGCTCCGCTCCATCGGATTCCACATCGTGCTCGCCGGTATGACCGTCATGGTGATGGTTTGGCGGATCCGCCCGGTGGCTTGGCTCGGCTTGCGCTGGCCGAATTGGAAACGAGTGTTTCTGATCGGCCCGCTCGGCATGGTTGCCATGTGGCTGCTTGGCTTTGGGCTCAACGCCACCGCTTACCCTCAATGGATCAAATCCCTCGGCGGCGAGCCCATGCAGGACAGCGTGAAATTGCTGCAAAACAGCCAAGACCCGCTCATTCTCGGGTTGATGAGTGTGGCTGCCATGTTCAGCGCCCCACTCTGTGAGGAAATCGTCTTCCGGGGTTACCTGTATCCCGCCGCCAAAAAATTCGCCGGGCCTTGGGTGGCGGGCCTTTGTTCCGCGCTGGTCTTTGCCGCCGCTCATAACAGCCTGTCAGCACTCCTGCCTTTGTTCTATTTCGGTTGCCTGCTGGCCCTCGCTTATGAGCTAACCGGCTCGCTGTGGGCTCCCATCGCCATGCATTTCAGCCTCAACTCCGCCACCGTCATGGCCGAGGCTCTCGTCCGATTCTACCATATTCCCCTCAGCCCTGGTCCGTGACACGCCTCTCTGACATTGGCGAGGATGCGCTCATCAGCCGCCTCATCCGCCTCGTTCCCCTCGACCCCGCACCGGCTGCCGGCCCCGGCGACGATTGTGCGGTTATCGATCCAGGGGCTGCTCACCCAGCCATGGTGCTGCTCAAAACCGATGCTCTCGTCGAGCACGTTCATTTCCTTCCAGATGCCCCCGCTCGGGCGGTCGGCTGGAAATCCTGCGCCCGGGTTGTCTCAGATTTTGCTGCCATGGGTGGCCACCCGGAGCACTTGCTCGTCACCCTCGCCCTGCCACCTCAAACCCCGGTTGCTTGGGCCGAAGACCTCTACCGCGGCATCGCCGATTGCCTCCAACGCTTCGGCGGTACCCTCGCCGGCGGCGAAACGTCCAGCGTCCCCCCATCCTCCGCCGCCCTCATCTCCATCGCCGCCACCGGCTCCGTCCTCCGCCACCACCTCACCCTCCGCTCAACCGCAAAACCCGGCCACGCACTCCTCGTCACCGGCACCCTCGGCGGCTCCAGCCTCGCTAAACACCTCTCGTTTATCCCACGGATGAAAGAAACCGATTGGTTGGTATCTCATTTCAAACCGTCGGCGATGATGGACTTGTCGGATGGATTGGCACGGGATTTGCAGCGGTTGGCGTCGGCCTCGGGCTGTGGTTTTATGATAGATCGGGACTGTTTGCCGGTGACGGAGGGGTGTACGGTGGAGGATGCTTTGGGTGACGGCGAGGATTTTGAGATACTGGTGGCGATGGAGGACGATCGGGTGGCAGGGTTGATGGCGGCCTGGGGCCGGGAATTTCCGGAGTTGCCGCTCACGCGGATCGGCCGTTTGGTCGAGCCGGGCACGGGTGAAACGCTGGAGGGTGGCTGGGAGCATTTTACGAAAAGCTTGGCAAAGTAAGGAAGACTGGATATTCTGGGCATGTGAACGACGTGCAGGAAGCGGCATTTTTTGAATTCCAAGGCACGGAGAAGAGCGCCTCGCCGCGCACCTTGGTCAATTACCGGGAAGCTTTGGCAGCGTATCGGAGTTGGCGTGGCGAGCGGTTTAGGAGCTGGCGGGATGCCACCGGCGATGAATTTCGCGACTACCTGTTTGCGATGATGAAACAAGGGCTTCAGCGGTCGACCATTCGGTTGCGCTTTGCCGCACTGCGATCGTTTTACAAATTTCTGGTGTTGCGGCGCGGGTTGCCATGCAGCCCGGTAGCCGGGGTGTTGCTGCCCAAAGCGACACGTGGCTTGCCGGTAGTCCTCAGTCTGGCGCAAATTGATGAATTGCTGGCCATTCCGCTGCACCTGCCGCTCGACAAGAAATCGCCCGCATGGTTGCCACTTCGCGACGCGGCTATCCTAGAAATGTTTTATTCTTGCGGCTTGCGCATTGCCGAGTTGCTTGCCTTGGACGTCAAGGACGTGGATTTCATCGGTGAAACCGTCCGGGTTTTTGGCAAGGGAGGCAAGGAGCGCATCGTGCCGGTAGGTGGTCCAGCGCTCAGCGCGATCCAGCGTTACCGGCAGGCGGCAGCGGTCACCTCGGGTCCGTTGTTTTTGAG
>JBAXCM010000681.1:0-2154 GCA_037141475.1 Verrucomicrobiota bacterium
GAGGAAAAAGGATTTATGAGCGAAGGAAAACCCCTGGCGTCCCTCGTGGATGCCGCCTTTGCGCAGGAGGATGGCTTGGCGACCGCTGGCCAGCGCGTCGCAAACAACCTGCCATTCTTTGAAGCCGATGATTTCTTGCATGTTTCGGAACTGATAGACGCAAGCCTGCAAAACGCAAGGGCAATTCCGGAAACTGGACAATCGGTTTGCGTTTCGGCAGGCACTGGGCTACGCCTGCTGCGTGCCACCGCCGAGAACTCACTCGCCATGCTGGATTCTGCCGCAGGCCGACGGACGCTTGCAACTCCACGGCTGGCGGCCGCTGACGATCCCATGAAGAAACTGCCCATCATTGTGTTGCTGCTGGCGGTTGGTGCCGCCGCTTGGTACTTCCGCGGCAAGTTTGTCACTGCGGCAGGCCCCCTGACGCTTTACGGCAACGTGGATATCCGCGGGGTCGATCTCGGGTTCCGGGTGCCCGGGCGGCTGTTGGAAGTGCTCAAAGACGAGGGCGATGCGGTGGCTGGCGGCGATTTGCTGGCCCGGTTGGATGCCCAGCCCTATGAGCAAGAACTTGCCCGCGCCGAGGCCCAACTGGCGGCGGCGGCGGCCGAGCAACGGCTGAAACAAGCCGGCAACCGCAACGAGGACATCGAGCAAGGGCGGGCGGCCTTGGAGGAAACCCGGGTGGTGGCCAAAAATGCCGAACGCGCCCACCAACGCCACCTCGGTTTGGTGGGTCGAGGCGGCACCTCGCAACAGGATTTGGAAACCGCCGAAGCCGTCCTCGACGAAGCCAAACAACGGGTAAAAGTCAACGAAGCTAAAGTAAAATTGCTGGAGGCTGGGTTCCGCCATGAGGAGATTTTGGCGGCCGACGCGGCAGTGGCTCAGGCGCAAGCCGCACGTGACAGCGCCGCCTTGCATCTGGAAGATACCCAACTCAAGGCCCCCTCGGCGGGCGTCGTGCTCACCCGCTCGCTCGAACCGGGAGCCATCATGCAGGCCGGGGCCAGCGTGCTTTCGCTGTCGTTAGAACAACCGGTGTGGGTCCGTGCTTACGTCCATGAAGCCGAACTCGGCAAGGTGCCGCCCGGCACCGGCGTACTGCTCACCACCGATGGCCGGGCGGATCGGCCGTTTCATGGCAAGGTTGGCTTTGTTTCGCCGCGTGCCGAGTTCACTCCCAAATCGGTGGAAACCCCGGAACTTCGCACCACCTTGGTCTATCGGCTCCGCATCATCGTGAGTGACTCCGATGGCTCGCTGCGCCAGGGCATGCCGGTCACTGTTTCGTTAGACCCAACCCCGCACTGAGGTGTCCGATGTCGTCGTCAGCTTCGAGAACCTGAGCAAGTCGTTTCCCGGGATGGCCACCCCGGCGCTGGCCTCGCTAACCGGTGAGATCCGCCGCGGTTTCATCACCGGGCTGGTCGGCCCGGACGGTGCGGGCAAAACCACCTTGTTGCGGCTTATCGCCGGGTTGTTAGTACCGAGCTCGGGCCGCCTAACCACCCTTGGGCACGACCCGCTGCATGAGGCGGCGGCGATCCATCGCGAGCTGGGATACATGCCGCAGAAGTTCGGCTTGTACGAGGACCTCTCGGTTTTGGAAAACCTCACCTTGCACGCGGACCTTCGCAACGTTACTGGCAAGGAGCGTGCGGAGACGTTTGAGCGGCTGCTGGCCTTCACGGATTTGCAGCGATTCACTGGCCGCTTCGCCGGCAAACTCTCAGGCGGCATGAAACAAAAACTCGGCCTCGCCTGCGCCTTGCTCGGAAATCCACGCCTCCTCCTCCTCGACGAACCCGGCGTGGGCGTGGACCCGATTTCACGCAGAGAGCTCCGCCAAATGGTCGAACGCCTCGTCGATGACGGCATCGCGGTCGTCTGGAGCACCGCCTACCTGGAGGAAGCCGAGTTGTGCGGCACCACCCTCGTGCTCAACGAGGGCCAGTTGATCTTCACCGGCCCGCCCCAGGCAATGACCGCCCCACTGCTCGGGAGATGCTGGCACCTCAAAAATCCCGCCGGCAGCAAACGCCGCCTGCTCGCCCAGGCACTGTCCCACCCGTCCATCAGCGATGGCACCATCCAAGGCCACCACCTCCGCCTGACCTTCCGCGCCAACGCTCCACTCCTCCCCCCAGG
>JBAXCM010000682.1:0-2148 GCA_037141475.1 Verrucomicrobiota bacterium
AACTCGACCGCTGCTCGAAGGATGCCCAGGACATGCTCCTCACCTATCTCGACCGGATGAAACCCGGCCATGCATTCCTCGGCACCACGAATCTCGACGTGACCAGCCTGACGGAACGCTTCCAGACCCGCTTTCAATCGGTCCGGCTCCAGCCACCGGAAAACGAGATTCTCGCGGCCTTCCTCGCCCGGCGTTGGGGTGCTCCCATCTCCATCACCCGCCAGATCGCCGAAGGGGCCAGGGGCAACGTCAGGGCGGCTATGGCGGATTTAGAGATGTGGTTGGGGTGAGGGGATGGGAGATTGCATCATAGGTACGTGGTGCGGCACTCCACGAGCGATATCTATTACTCGCGGTGCCATTCAGTCTTGCTTTGCGATCCATTTTAATACACCTCCATCGAGCGCATATTTCTTCCCTGCTATGACGGCAAGTTTGGCTTTACGATCTATATAGATGCTCCCTAGTACTTTTGATTTTGATCGAAGATGCAACGCCCACCTATAATCGCCTGTCTTATCTGAAGGCACCCATGTGGTTGAGCTCCAAGCATCAAGGAATTCGCCCCAAGCTTTGGCTGATGACGACTTTATGATGCGTTGATCTTTGAAGTTCTTTTCTAGCAATTCCGGAGTTATTGCGGATCGCGTTAAGATTCGCTCAGGGTAGATTAGTATCGAGAGTTCGTCTGCCGAACGGATCTTCATAACTTCTTCTTTGGAGCTAACAGCAGCTTGAAGAGATTGATGAAGTCCCATTACTCCAATTAGAATTAACTTTAAGCAATATTGTCTTTTCATAATGTTTAATATATGCTATCGCGTTATAGGTGTGCGAACGTGGTAGACGTTGCCTCTGTGGTTGGTTCGCGTATCTTCCCCGAGACCGTTAGCTATAACCCTCTCTGACCCACAAATCACTCGCTTCTCCTCTTGGTTATCGTATGATCCCGCTGGGATTAGGACTCTTAGCCAGCGGAAGAATCCATTCGCAGTCGCATGATCAATCTCGTGAGCGAGGCCAAGTGCTGGAGATTGTGTTCCTCCGGTGGTGGTTTTCAACGCGCTCTTCGCATCCCACGCGATTTCACGATTCCTCGGATCGTAGTGATCATCGTGGGAACAGTTTGTCGTAAGGCAGAACTTCTTGCGTGAATTTTCGATTTTGTCAAAAAGCCTTTTTCCCTCCGACGTACGAGAGATGTATTTTTTTGCGGCGTTGTAGTCTCCCTTGGCGCCTGGTGGAATACTTAATTCGAGGCCATCAGGATCGACGTTGTCTATTGGACATCCGACGACATAGCCGTACAAGTTTACTCCTCCCTCTTCACCAATCGGATCGACCGAAAGCCACCTTCCAAGCTCTGGATTGTGGGCTCGGTAGTGAGTGAGAACGAGTTCCGTCTGGCCTAACACCAGACTGGGCAAGGTGATGTGGCCGGTGAAGCCGAGGTCACAAGCGGTGTAGCCGCTCGCCTCATAGCGGATGATGCGCTCGCCATAGGGGGTATAGTCATAGCGGGCCACTAGGGTACCGTCAGACGCGAGGACCTCACGCACGCTGCCGAGGTGATCGCGGCAGTAATGGTAGTCCTGCCACGCCGTGCCGTCCCACCGCTGTTCGCCGTTGGAGAAGTAGCGGCGGTCGGTCGTTGCATCGTCGGGATCGGTGCCGGTGCGGCGCTCCACAAGGGAAATGCCGTCGTAAAGGTAGTAGTGGTGGACCACTGCTGACCGGTCCGTTTCGATACGCTCGGCCCGCTGGCCGAGGGCGTTGTATTTGAACTCCGTGGTCACGCCGTCGGCCCAGGTGACCATCTTCAGGCGGTTGAGCGAATCCCACCCGTAGGTTCTAACGCCGTCGCCGGTCAGGTTGCCGTCGGCGTCGTAGATGAAATCGCGGTGGATCTGCGGGCTGGCGGCGACGGTGTAACGATAACTCGAGCGGTTGCCCGCGGCATCGGCGGCTTCGACGGTGAGCGTGCTGGTGCCCGCGGGCAGGCTGAGTTCCGCCTCGAAGCGGTTGCCGGGCAGCATGCGGGCCGGGTGATCGCCCTGACCGGCCAGACCGACGCTGACCATGCCCGGCTTGCTCAGGGTTCCGGCCACCCGCGTGAGTCCCCCGCCGCCGAGGGCGGTGATTTGGTTC
>JBAXCM010000683.1:0-2148 GCA_037141475.1 Verrucomicrobiota bacterium
AGGATATCATTGGCCGCGAGTGGCAACTGGGCACCGTCCAAGTCGATTACAATCTACCGGTTCGCTTTGATCTAACGTACGTCGGGGCAGACAACCAAACGCACCGCCCGGTGATGATCCACCGCGCACCGTTCGGCTCGCTGGAGCGCTTCACCGGCCTACTCATCGAGCATTTCGAAGGAAAATTCCCCACCTGGCTGGCTCCAGAGCAGGTGCGCGTCATCCCCATCTCAGAGAAAACCCTCGACGCCGCCGAAGCCACCGCGACCCAACTCGCCGACGCCGGCATCCGCGTCGCCGTGGACCGCAGCAATGACAAAATCGGCGCCAAAATCCGCCTCGCCCGCCTCGACCGAGTCCCCTACATGCTCGTCCTCGGTGCCCGCGAAGTGGAAGATGGCACCGTCTCCGTGCGCCACCGCGACAACGAGGATCTAACCACCAAATCGCTGCCCGACTTCATCGCCGCCATCAAAGAGGAAATCCGCACCCGTAGCCTGTAGTAAGCGGAAGGAACCCATCTCATTCTGCGTAAACAAAGCCCCTGAACCCACCACAACCATGAAATCAACCCGCCGTCAGTTCATCCAGCAGCTCGCGCCACTCGCAGGGGTTTGCCTTGCCCCCAACATCCTTCGGGCCGCTAATCTCAACGGACGCCTTCAGCACGCCTGCATCGGGGTGGGCGGCATGATGGGATTCAATGACTTCCAAAATTTCAAGCAGCATCCGCGCACCGATGTGGTCGCTATCTGCGACGTGGATGCCGGCCATCTGGCCCAAGCGCACAAGGAAGTGCCCAACGCCAGGATCTATCGGGATTGGCGTGAGCTTCTGGCAAAGGAAGGCGACCGGATTGACTCGATCAACGCCACGGTGCCTGACCACATGCACGCGGCGATTTGTTTTTCGGCGATGCAGGCGGGCAAGCACGTGTATTGCCAAAAGCCGATGTGCCACGATGTGGCGGACGTGCGCGCCCTGACTCGTCTGGCAGCGGAAAAGCAGCTCAAGACACAGTTGGGCAACCAACATTCCTCGGGTGCGGGTGACCGAATGACTGTGGAGTACATCAAGAGCGGTGCGATTGGAAAAATCAAGCACGTGTACCTTTGCTCGAACCGGACGTCCGGGATGGACTATCGACTCAACCAGCCCAAGCCGCCTCAGGCGCCGGTGCCAGCGGGGTTGGAGTGGGACCTGTGGTTAGGCACAGCCCCGGTGCGACCGTATGCCAACGAAGTCTATCATCCCAGCAAATGGCGCACGTGGTTGGACTTCGGCACCGGTTGGAGCGGCGATATCGGCTGCCACATCCTCAGCGCCCCATGGAAAGCCCTCGGCCTGAAATCCCCCATCAGTATCAAGGCCAGAGTCAACAAGGAATGGCTCGATTCACCGGAATTGCGCGCCCAATTGTGGCCACGGGCCAACCACATCACTTGGGTATTTGCGGGCAGCGATCTAACATCCGGAGGACAACCTCTGACGGTGGAATGGTTTGATGGTGTGGAGCCGGACTTTTATATTCCGGAGGAATTCCGCAAGCTCTATGCGGGTGAGCGCTTTCCCGAGGAGGCGGCGCTGTTCATTGGTGAGGATGGAGCGTTATTGCTGCCGCATACCAGCGGCCCGCAGCTTCTGCCGAAGGACAAGTTCTCCAGTCTGGCGCGGCCGCAGGTCAAGGGGGAGAACCATTATCACAGCTTCGCCAACAGTATTTTGGACAACACTCCTTGTGAGTCATCGTTTGCCATTTCCGGCCCGATGTCCGAGTCTGTGATTCTGGGAACCGTGGCCGTTCGCAACCCAGGCGTCACCTTGGAGTGGGACGCCCAAGCACTCAAAATCACCAACTCCCCAGAGGCCGATCGGCTGCTTCGCCGCTCCTACCGGGACGGTTGGAAGATCGCGGGTCTGGGATGAGAAATACTGCGGGCCAAGGGACCTGATCCGGAAATGCCGCAGCCAAGGAACCTGATCCGGAAATCCCGCAAGCCAAGGAACCTAATCCAGAAATGCCGCAGCCAAGGAACCTGATCCGGCGTGCCTATGACCGCCGATCGCCCATGAGGTGTCTTGAAGCGGCGCGTCTATGACCGCCGATCGCCCATGAGGTGAGCCTTGGCGGGTTGGCGGGTTGGCGGG
>JBAXCM010000684.1:0-2141 GCA_037141475.1 Verrucomicrobiota bacterium
TTTTTGATTCTCTCTCTTATCAACCACCCGTCGTCTAACTCACCAACCTAACATTATCATCCCATGACCAAGACAGTCTTCACCGCCGCCGACATGGAAGCCTTCCTCAGATCCGGCAAGTCCGCCGCCGATCTGCCGAAGAACGTTCTCCTCACGCCCTCTGCCAAGGATGTGCTGCGCGATGGCCTCGGCCCGGTGCGGGCCGGAGGGGCCGGTGCCGCTTCCGCCGCTGTTGTTCCTGGAGTGCCGATTCTCCCCGATTACGAGTACCATTGGACGCCCGGCAACGATCCCAAGACTCCTGCCGAAATCCAGGCCTTCTTCGACTCCCCGCCCATCGTCGCCATCAAGCACCGCATGGTGGACATTGGCAAGAGAATGTGGGCCCGCGAATACACCGACGGCAATGGCGGGAATCTAACTATCCGGGTTGGTGATAACTTGGTTTTGTGCACGCCCACCTTGGTTTCCAAAGGATTTATGACGATGGAGCAAATGTGCTTGGTGGATATGGAAGGCAAGCAAGTGGCCGGCAGATTCAAACGCACCTCTGAGTGCCTGACCCATCTGGCCATCATGAAGCGCCAGCCAAAGTGCAAGGCTTGCTGCCACGCCCATCCGCCACATGGCACCGCCTTTGCGGTGGCCGGGGTGCGCCCACCCACATGCATGGTTCCCGAAGCGGATGTGTTCCTTGGGGAAATCGGTCTGGCAGAATACGGGACCCCCGGCACCATGGAAGTCGCCGATTCGGTGGGCAAGGCCGGTGTTGACCACATGGCTGTGCTGATGATCAACCATGGTGTCATTACCTGGGGCAAGGACGTCGAGGATGCGTTTTGGAAGATGGAAAACCTCGAGGCCTTGTGCAAAGTCGTGTGGGTGGCTTCCCAGCTGAACCGCGGCAAGTTGATGAGCATGACGACCGGTCAGGCCAAGGAGCTCATCGCGGTGCGCAAATCACTAGGCATGGATGACAAACGAGCCTCTTGGAAAGAATGCGAACTGTGTGATAACTCCGAGTTCCAACCCGGCACCGTCTGCCAGATTCCCGCCGCCAGCGGCCCGTCTGGCAGCAGTTCCACGCTCAATCCTGAGGCGGAAAAACTCGTCAAGGCCCTCACCGAGCAAATCCTCGCCTCGCTTAAATAGGTCTGACAGCTGCGGTTTTGGTCCAATGCTTGCTCGGAGATTCTCACCACACGCCTTGCACCATGCCTCTCAAAAGTTATCTCGCTGGCCGCGTCCTAGAAGTGGATGCGGCCCTGAATGCCTGCTTGCCGCCGGCCAAGCAGCGCCCCGCGACGCTGCACGCGGCGATGCGCTATGCCGTGTTCTCCGGCGGCAAACGCCTGCGACCCGTGCTGTGCTTGACTGCAGCTGAGGCTTGCGGCGGCAGCTCCGCTAACGCGTTGCCTGCCGCTTGTGCGGTCGAATTGCTGCACACGTATTCATTGGTTCACGATGACCTGCCATGCATGGATGATGACGACTTGCGACGCGGCCGGCCGACCTGTCACAAAGTGTACGGTGAAGGCATGGCGGTGTTGTGCGGGGACGCCTTGCTCACCCATGCGTTCGCGGCGTTAGTCCAAACCCCGGTCACCCGGCGCTACACCACCCGTCATTTTGTTGCCGCACTGGCCCAGGCCGGCGACAGCACGCACCTGATCGGCGGCCAAGTGATGGACCTCGAAGGCGAGGGGCAAATCCTCAAGCGCAGCCAGCTTGTGCGCATCCACGAGGCCAAGACCGCAGCCTTGCTTACCGCCGCCCTGTGCCTCGGAGCGATGAGCGCCAACGCCACCCCTGCCAAGCTCGCCGCCCTGACGACCTTTGGCCACGCGCTGGGCCTCGCCTTCCAAGTCATCGATGATATCCTCGACGTCACCCAAACCACCGAGGTCTTGGGAAAAACCGCCGGCAAAGACCAAGCCGTAAACAAGGCCACCTATCCATCCATCCTCGGCCTTGATGCCTCTCGTCGCGAAGCCGCCCGTCTGACCCGCAGTGCCATGGCCGCCCTCGCGCCCCTAGGCAGCAAAGCCGCCCGCCTCCGTGAAATCGCCGGGCACCTGCTGATGCGTGAATACTGAGCCGCTGCCTGCGAACCCCGTGCAGGGAGACAGATCAACATCACC
>JBAXCM010000685.1:0-2137 GCA_037141475.1 Verrucomicrobiota bacterium
CGTCGGTATTTGTCGAAACGCTTTTCCTGCGTGGCATCGAACAGCTTGGCGACGCCGTAGGCGCTGTTCTGATCGGTGACGGCCATCATCGCCGCCATCCATGCGACGGTCTTGATGTTTTCGAGGGGAGAGCGCTTCGGGCGGCCTACGGGCATGGGGTTCTCTGGGTTGTTGGCGGATTATAGCAATGGTGTCAAGAAATGCCGAGTTTCTTGTCGTGGAACACATTTATCTATATCTCTAATCTGCGAACCGTGGCAAGTGCCACATTCACTTAAAAGGAGATTCACCATGAAATCCAATGTTCAAAAAAGCAGCGCCAGCAACACGAGTGTGACCAATCTGTCGGCCCATCCAGATACGGCATTCATGCCGAGAATCGAGGAAGCCGATTTCAAAGACCTGAAGCGGGATATCCAAACCCACGGTCAGCGAGAGCCCATCATCGTATTTCAGGGCAAGATTGTCGATGGCCGCGAGCGTTATCGGGCCTGCCAGGAGCTGAACATCGTTCCGAAGGTCAAAGTGGTCAAAAAGCTGGAAGGGTCGGTGGAGGAGACAGTCATCAGTCTCAACTTCCACCGCAGGCATCTCACGCTAAGTCAGAGGGCGATGATTGCCGCCCGTTTGACAACGACGAAGGTTGGGGCGAATCAGTCCTCGACTGGGGTCACACAGGGGAAAGCAGCAAAGCTCTGCGGCATATCGCCAGACTCGCTGCAATTTGCAAAGAAGGTGCTGGACTCGGGCAGTGAATCGCTCGAGAAAGCGGTCAGCGATGGTCGGCTGGATGTGAAAAACGCCGCCAAAATCGCAGCGGACAAGGAGAACCTTGGCCGTGACCTGGGCAACATGACCACTCATGGCTTGGTGCAGCTTGCCGATGCCACGGTCAAGAAGTTGGGGGCCGCAAAGCTTGCGGCGAAGAAGGAAGTGGTGGAGGCGGTGCGCAAGCAAAATGTGCCGCTGAAGCCGACGGGAAAGCGTTACGGACTCATCTATGCCGACCCTGCCTGGGATTACATGGGGGAAGCGAAAGTGGGATATCCGACGATGAAGCTGCGGGCCATCTGCAAGCTGCCAGTCGCACAGGTGGCCGAAAATGATGCGGTCCTGGCGCTGTGGGTTCCGCCGAGTCTCTTGGCGGATGGGCTGAAAGTGATAAAGGCATGGGGGTTTGAGTTCAAGACCTCGGCAGTCTGGGATAAAGAGCGGCCTGGATTGGGGCAGTATTTCGGCAACCAGCACGAGATTCTGATGCTGGCGACCCGTGGCAATCCGCCGCGAGTCCCGAAGTCGGCCCGCCACAGTTCAGTGCTGCGGGAGGCTCGCCCGACGCAGCACAGTCGCAAACCTCAGTCCGCTTACGCGATGATTGAGGGGATGTACGAAGGGCTCAGCAAGTTGGAGCTTTTCGCCCGCGGCACGATGCGGGAAGGTTGGGAAGGGTGGGGCAACCAGTGCCAAACCAACCAGCCTGCGACGGTGGCAACGCCCGAGAAACTGCCGAAGGCTGCAACGGCCAAGGTGGTGAAGGGCAAGGCAGCAAACGACGCCAAGGTGGTGGCGGCCCCAAAGGCCAAGCCCGCCAAGGAGGCGGGCAAGAAGGCGGTAGCGGCCAACGATGCACGAATCAAAAAAGCCGCATGATTCCGCCTGACGACCAGTCGGCACCCGACCCGCGACAAAATCGCGGGTCCTTTTTTGCCCTCATTTCGGCGCGCTCACACTGACGTTGGCAGTGTGAGCACAGAGTGTGCAGAAAACGCACGTTCCATGCTCAGAGAAAAGTCCCCTAATCGCGCTACAGAGCCCAGTAGTTTGATGTGCGCATCATGTGCCGCCAAGGGTTCCTTTTTCGCCTGGTTTCCAGTTCTTCTTATTGGCGACAAAGTCCTTGAAGCGACCATCGTATTTGAGGCCGACGAGATTCAGTCCCCACGAAAATGAATCCATCACTGGCTTCAAGTCGGGCAGGTCGCGAACGTAGCCGAAATGGACTCTGATGGAGGCATCATTCACGCCTTCTGTATGCTGATGCCCTGCTATTTTCATGGACAACAATAAGTGGGTTTTGGCATTTGCCATGGCGGTGATGACATTGGCGCGAAAGGAGTGGAAACTCAAATGCGGCCGC
>JBAXCM010000686.1:0-2136 GCA_037141475.1 Verrucomicrobiota bacterium
GTCCCGGTCAAACTCCGCGTCGCCCACCGTGATTTCCTGTGCCCCGAACAATTCCATGAACTTCGTGCCGAAGCCCTGACGCCGCAGGTGAAACGTCAGGCCGACGGCAACCGGCACCGCGGCCGACACCGCACTCCATTGGATGCGGGATTTACCCGACCCGGTGGCGAAAGGGAACAATTCCACCCGCTTGCCGCGCAGTTGCCCCGCCGCCCGCGCGTCGGTGAAAAACATCCCCAACGCCGGGGGCTTTTCGTCAAACTGCAGCCCGAGGGTTTCCGCCAGCTGGCGGACATTTTCCGCGGTCCGCCGGCTCTGCCGGGCAGCAGTCCGAGCGATGAGCGCAAAGACGACGACCATCAAACCGATCATCAGGAGGGGAAACAGCGCCGGGCTCATGCCGGGAGCGTCACCGGCCCCGCGCTCCACCGCAAAAGCAAAAGATGCTGCCGGAACACGAAAAAGACCGGGCCCATTGCGCGGCCCGGCCGGGATCAAACTTTGATTGCTCCGCGCGGTTCGCGCGCCGGCGTTACGCCACTGCGATCTTGCGGGGCTTCACGGCCTCGTGTTTCGGGAGCGTGACCGCCAGCACGCCATCGCGCAGCTCGGCCACGATCTTGTCGCCATCGATCGCATTGTCATGGGTGAGCACCAGCTCGTAGTTCGCGGTAGGCGCCTCGCGATGGAGCGCGGTCCAGCCGGCGGGCTGCGTCCAGCCGCGGCGGCCGGTGATGCGCAGCTCGTTGCTTTCGGCGGTCAGCTCAAGGCCGTCCTTCGCCACGCCGGGCAGTTGGACCGTGAGGCGGTAGGCCTCGGGGGTCTCCTGCACGGCATAGGCGGGCTTGAGGGTGGCGGAGGGGGAGCAGGCGACGGCGTCGGCGCAGGCGGTGGCTGGCTCACGGGTGAGGCTGGGGAGGATATTGTTGAAGAGTGACATGGTGATTGCGGGTTAAGGTTTAAGTCGTGGCGGGTGATTTGACCGTGACCGTGATCTTCTTCGGCTTGGCCTCTACGCGCTTCGGGAGCGTGACGGTGAGGATGCCGTTCTCGTAGGCGGCGCTGACCTGGTCGGCCGAGATTTCGGCGGGGATGGTCAGCGAGCGGCTGAACAAGGACGATTGCTCGGTCTGGCCTTCGGCTGCGGGCGCTTGCCCCGAGCCTGTCGAAGGGAGTTTGCGCACCGCGGCGATGGTCAACGTGCCATCGGTCATCTCGACCTGGATGTCATCACGGTTCACGCCCGGAAGCTCGGCGCGGACATAGGCGTGATTCTGGTCTTCGTAGAGATCGACCGGGAAGCCGGTGCCGGCCTCAATCTCCGCAAAGGTCGGGAGCGCGGAAGCAAACATGCGGCCGATTTCGGTGTCGAGGCCCGCCCAAGGAGAGCGGGCAAAGCGGCCCGGCAGGGTGGCCAGGCTGCGGTAGGAAGGATAGGTATAGCGAACGATGTTCATGGTGATTTTTGTGGAATGAGGATGGTTGGGCAAAGGCCCTCGGATGATCACCCGTTGCAGGTGGGATGCCGGGCCCGATCATAAATCATACAATTAATAATGATGGTGATATGAATTCACGGACGACATCCCCTGTGACGCATTGGCCGGGTTGCGCCGTCTCATGCGGGAAGGAATTTCCCACCCGCCGGTGCCTAAAATATGCCGGAGAAATTCCGTGCCCAACCGGGTCGGGCGTGGTTCACTTCCCGTCCTTCCCGCATGACCTTTGACTTTGACACGCCCCTCCAGCGCGCCGGCACCGATTCCCAGAAATGGCAGAAATACGCCGGACGCGACGTGCTGCCGATGTGGGTCGCCGACATGGACTTCAAGTCCCCGCCCGCCGTCATCGCGGCCATCCAGGCCCGCGTGGCCGACGGCGTCTACGGTTATGCCCGGCCCGTAAAATCCTCGACGGACGCCGTGGTGAACGCGCTCGCGGCGCGCTATGGGTGGAAAATCGATCCCTCCTGGCTGGTGTGGCTCCCGGGCCTCGTCGTCGGCTTGAACGTGGCCGCGCAGGCCTTCGCCGCCGTGGGCGACGAGGTGCTGACGCTCACGCCCGTCTACCCGCCGTTCATGACCGCGCCGAAAAACTCCGGCCGGGTCCCGGTCCAGGTGCCGTTCACCCTCAATG
>JBAXCM010000687.1:0-2129 GCA_037141475.1 Verrucomicrobiota bacterium
CGGCTTGCCCGGCGGCTTGCCCGGCGGCTTGCCCGGCGGCTTGCCCGGCGGCTTGTCCGCGCAGGTAATCCCGGCCGGATAGGAAAAGGACGCAGGCGATGGCGGTGTGCAAGAGCCAGTTGAAGGCATGAAAGCCCACGGGTGAGAGGCCGAAGAGTTTGACTTGGATAGCGTACCAAAGATAGGTCCATGCCGCAGCACCGGCTTGCCAAAACTGCAGGGTTTGGACCTTCTCGCTGTCGCGGATTTGGAGCATGTCATCCAGATAGAACTGCGATCCGAGACACCAGATGTGGGCGATCAAACAGGCACCGATGATCCATAGCAAGGCCCGCCGGGTGGTTGCATCAAGAAGGTTCCGCATACTCATTTGTCGTTCAAACTACCGTTCAGTCAGGATGAGGCTCTCCCGCAGTCGTTCCAGATCTTCCCAGCGGGTGTATAGGTGGGCGACCTGCGCTTTGGCGGCGTCGAGTTGTGCAATAACGGCCGGAATCTCCGCAAAGGACGCCGCTTGGAATGCCGGATCGTTCAAGCGGTTCTCGAGGTCACCGACGTGCTGCTCGGCGGCGAGGATCATCCCTTCGATGCCGTCGAGTTCTGTGCGTTCCTTGAGAGTGAGCTTGCGCGGTTTGGCGGCACTTGGAGCGGCGGCCTTGTGGCGGGCGGCGGCGTGCCTTGCGGCGGCCTGTGCCTGGATGCGCTGGGCGGCCTCGCGGGCTTGGCGTTTTTCGAGATAGTAAGAATAGTTGCCGGGTTGGACGATGACCCCGTTTTCCTCGAAGGCGATGATTTGATCGCAGATGCGGTCGAGAAAATACCGGTCATGCGACACGCAGATGACCGCGCCGTCGAAGTCCGCCAAGGCTTCCTCCAGCATCCGCAATGAGGGCAGGTCCAGATCATTCGTCGGCTCGTCGAGCACGATCAGGTTCCCGCCATTCTTGAGCACCTTCGCCAGCATCAGCCGCGCCCGCTCGCCACCGGAGAGGAGATCGACGCGGTCGTTGATTCGTTGGTCGTTGAAAAGAAAGCGCCGCAGGTAGGCGCGGGCCCCCAACGACTCATTGCCGAACATCAGTTTTTCATTGCCATCGGAGATCTCATCCAACAAAGAACCAGTGCCGTCGAGTTGCATGCGCGTCTGGTCGATGTAGTTCACCTTCACTCGTTTGCCGATGACAGCAGAGCCCTCGCTGGGGGGAATCTGGCCGAGGCAAAGTTTGAGCAAGGTGGTCTTGCCGACTCCGTTTCGACCGACAATACCGGTGCATTGGCCGGGCCGAAGCGTGAGCGTAAGATGCCGGAACAACCAGCGTGGGGCGGCACCTCGGCCGACGTTGACACCGGCATTTTCGAGTTCGACGACGATGTTGCCAAGGTCCGGTGGCGGTGGAATGAGCAAGTCCATTTCGCGCTCCTCAGGCGGGGCCTCCATGCCCTCGATCTCATAGTATTGCTCCATGCGATGGCGCGATTTGGTGCCGCGGGCCTTCACGCCGGAGCGCACCCAGTCGAGTTCCTCGCGCAAAAACCGCTGACGCCGCCGCTCGGTTTGCTCAGCGATTTGTTGGCGCAGCGCCTTGGACTCCAGAAACGCGGTGTAGTTTCCAGGATGAGAGAACGCCCGCCCTTGATCGATCTCAATGATCCGGGTGGCTATTTCATCTAAAAAATACCGGTCATGCGTCACAAATATCACCGCACCGGAAAATCCCTTCAAATACGACTCCAACCACCGAATCGACTCCGCGTCCAAGTGATTCGTCGGCTCGTCGAGCAGCAACAGGTCGGGCTGGCAAGCCAACGCCCGGCACAGCGCGACTCGGCGTTTTTCGCCGCCTGACAAGGGACCGACGGTTGCCTCCAGCGGCGGGGCATCCAGCGCGGTGGCAGTGGCTTTGATCCGGGCGTCGAGGTCCCAGCCATCGGCGTGATCGATCAGGTGCAGCAACTCGGCCAACTCGGCCTCAGTGCCATCGCCGCCCTCGTAGCGGCGGATCGCCTCCACCACATCGTTCGCACCCGCCGCGATGTTCTCCTGCACGCTCAGCGCCGCATCCAACTCAAATTCCTGCGGCAGATACCCGATGCGCAGCGCCCGCCGCAGCGCGATGTCGCCGCTATCC
>JBAXCM010000688.1:0-2105 GCA_037141475.1 Verrucomicrobiota bacterium
CAATCGGTGTTTCGGCATTGGCGGCTCTTTTTGCGCGGGGTGCGGTGTATTTTTGAAGATGAACCTGACACGGCCCGGCAATGCTTCGGTGAACTGCCGCCGCATGGAGCTTTAGCCCGCGCGGCCCGGACATTGGACTCCGCACTGGTGCCGGCCGGGCCGCTGGCCCCGGTGAACGCGCGGGTACCGCTGTATTTGGCTGCCACCGGCCAGCCTGCGGCATGGAGTGGGCCGCTTGTGGCGGCCGCCGTAGCGTGGAAGGCGGGCAAGCGTGTGGAGTCGTTCGAAGGGTTGCTGGCAGGCATGAAGGGTGCGTTTCCGGCCATCGATCCGGGGTTGCCAGCGTTGCTCACTCAAACCACGTTGCCTTACCGGACGCGGATGAATCAAGCCGAGTGCGATGCCGCAGATATCTTGATGGATCGACTCGGACTGGATCGCGGCGGCAAGAGACTCCCCACACCGGAGGCGTTCCTCGCTGTGATGCAGCCCATGTGCCTGGCTGAGGCCGATCAAATGCCATGCTCCATTTTGGACCGGTTTTGGCGTAGCGTCATCGAATTGTGGAACCGCTGCGAGGGGCCCAATCCGCTGCGCGATGCGGTTGCATGGGAGTGGCTCGGCGAGAATTTGGGCGGTATGTCTGCTCATCGCGGTCCGACCCAATCTTCCAAGAATACGCCACCAGACTTCGGCAGGGCGGTCAAGGCCTACGAAAAGGCGGTGGAAGCCGATCCCTCCAACGAAACTGCGGCGCTTGGCTTGCTCACTCTGCTGCACCGCTCGGGCGATCTCAAGGCTCACAAGCGTTTGCTGGACGATCTGCTGCAACGATTTCCCCGCAACAAGCCGTTGCTGATTGCCGCCGCCGCCCAGGCCTTCAAGGATAAGGCGTTCGACAAAGCCTTGGTCCAATTGCGCGCGGCTCTGGCCATCGACCCGCTCGACAAAGACGTCAAGGACGCCATTATGATCGCCTTGGTCAGTCAGACGCGCGAATTGCTGCGAAAAAAGCGCCCCGTGGCTCAACAATGGGCCGCCATGGAACCCCTGCTGGAGGACCGCCCGCCACGCAAACACTTCATGTTGTCGCGGTGGATGGCTCGGATGCGACAAGCCCTTCTCGACCCCGAGCCCGGCACTGCGTTGCAAGCCCGCGAGGATGGCGTGCGCCTCGCACCCTCACTCCTCGAACGCCTGTTGCTGGAGGATTGGCTGGCTGCTATCTATAAAATCACCCCGCGCCCGGAATGGCTTAAGGAGTGGAAAGCCGCCATTAAAGCCGGAGCACGCGACTGGGCGATCCTTTTCGCCGTGATCGACCAGCACGCCTCCGTCTCTCAAATCAAAGAATGGGGCAGAGCGATGAACACCCGTGCTTGTGGCCAAGTGCTCGAAATCCTCTCCACCCTGATGGGAAAAAATCTGACAAAGGATCCTGACGGGTTGCTCGCGTTTCTGGATCGCACCGCCGTGCTGGAAAAAGGCATCACTCAGCACGCCAGGGATGTCATCAATTTTTGCATGCGGGATGTAACCGACGAGTTGGACGAAAAAGTCGACCCCTCAAATAAGCAGTTAGATCCACGTTTGCGCCTGGCGTCGCTGATCATGGATGAGCGCAGCGGTGCATGCTTCTATATACCGAGGGACGCGTTTCTGGGGGATCTAGACAGCGTGGCAGCAGCAGCGGCGGCACTCGGGATGCCGGAGATTGCCGCACGCGCCAAAGCGCTGCGTGAGAAAGTGACCGACCCCTCAAACCGGGATTACGACGACGATCCCTTCGGCCGCTCAGGGTTCCCATACGACGATGATGAGGATGACGACGAAGACGATGATTATGACGAGGATGACGAGGACGAGGATGACGATGTCATTGGCAGCATTCCGTATCTCGCCGAACTTCTCGAGGCCGCAATCAAGAGCGGCGACTCCGAGGCGCTCCACTCAATCCGCTCCGGCCTGCTCAGCTTCGGTTTGCCTAAGAACGAAGTGGACGAAATCATCAATAGTCTAACATTGAAATACAAGCTGACGGGTTCGCCTCCAAGGGGCACCAAACCCAAACCGGTAAAACCAGCCGTTAGAAAAAATCTGTTACC
>JBAXCM010000689.1:0-2093 GCA_037141475.1 Verrucomicrobiota bacterium
TGGATCGGGTTGAGGACATCCACGCCGCAAGCGAGGATCTGCGGCAACAGCGGCCGCACCGCTCCATCACTGTGATAGAGAACCTTTTTGCCGTGGCTGTGAATCAAATCACACCAGTTTTTCAGGCGGGCTCGGAAGTGACGGTCCCACGCGGCCGGCGCCAGCAGCAGGCTCTCCTGAGTGCCCATGTCGTCACTGATAAACACCAAGTCGATGAACTCTCCCATCTCAGCCAGAAAGCGCTCTAGCATCACCGTCTGGATCGCATCAATGCGCTCCAACGTCGCTTCGAGAAAGTCCGGCTCCGCCACGATATCCATCAGCGCGTTTTCCAACCCGCGCATCTGGCAATAAATCTCAAAATGCGAGACCCACGGGCCAATGGTCGCAAACTGCAAAGCACGCGCTTGCCGGGCCCATGCCTTGGCTCCAGCATAGTCAAAATTCGCCGGATCTGGCCATAGCGGATAGGCATCCAACTCGGCCGCTGTCTCAAATGCCGCGAGCGGAGGGTTGCCAAATTCTTGATAGGTGGCTGGTCCCGCTTGGATCATCCGGGTGGGCACTCCCCACATGGTACGGCCATTGCCTTCGTTGGGGTCGAAGCGGCCACCCCCGTAACCGGGAAATACCCAGACGATTTTATCGAGCCCGAGTGCATGATAGACCGCGAGTTCGTCGCTGTGGCCGAGGTGCTTGCGCAACGATTGCAGCACTTCCGGGGTGACCCATAAATCCACCGGCGTGCGGTCAGTCGGCTGGCGGTCGAGGGTTGCTAGAATCCGTTCTCTGGGCGTCATTGCCAAGTTGTGTCGTGAGTGATCCCTGCAAATCAGGGCTGTTGGAGGAGTTTGATCTTGCGGGCGATCGAAGCTGCCTTGTCCGGCTGCTTCGCCCCTTCGTATGCCCGTTGCAAACCCTGCAGAGTCTCACGGTCGTTAGGAAATACCACCAGTGCATCGCTAAATGCCTCAATGGCCTCTGGCAGTTGGTTTTCAGTTAGGTAATACTCCCCGAGCGATGCAAGCATTGGAGTGAGCACCACTGGCGGATAGAGCAACACCGGTGGCCGCTGGCGGTCCGCTGCCGCATGGAACCAGTTATAGGCCGTACCGCGCAGGTTGGCAGGACCAGCCAAGGCAAGACGGGCATGGTCTTCATTGGCCAGCAATTCGATCGCCCGAAAGGATCGCATCCAAGCCGAACGCTCACCGCTCTCAGCGGCCTCGTTTTGGGCTTTGGCCATTTGCTCGCCGTGAAATGCCAATGCAGCTGCGGCTTTTCTCGCCTCATCGAGGTTGCCTTCCTCCACCAGACGGCGGATCTCAAGCGCGATGCGCATGCCGTCGATTCCCCAATAGGCCAGACATGCGTCATGATAGGGGACGATCGTGGCTGGCTTGGGCAACGCCGCAAGGGCCAGCGCGCTATCGCCGGGTTTGCCGCGCCGCATGAGCAAGCGCGCCGGCAGCGTGGTGGCCTCCCACAGCATCATCCGCACACCTGCGGACGAGGCGCGGGCGACTGGCAGCGGTTCGCCGGCCAAGTGCTTCGCAGCAGTTAGGGCGGCATCGAACTGCCCGTTGGAGGCCATAGCCACCAATCGGTAGCACTCCGCCTTGACCCAATCAGGGCAATCGGCTAGGGTGGTTTTGTTGGTTTTTATCCACTGAGCGAACCCGGCCGAGGCACGACCGAAGGCAGTGACAGCCGCTGCGTGTCCACCGCAGCGCCACTCGTAGTGTCCTAACAAATGGCAGTAGGGTGGGTAGTCTGGATCCATGGCGCAGAGTTTTCGGGCCAGGTCCAGAGAAGCTGTTAGATCCAAAGCCTCGGCGCGGATGAGCAACAAGGCGTTGAGGGGCAGCGGGCTCTTGGGATGGGCTTTGATCAAGGTGCTGAGTTCATTCTCGGACTCCTGCTGGAGGGGGGTGGCCGAACCCATCTCGTCGTATCCGCCACGTGCAAATAACGCCCCAAACACGGCGGCTTGCATATCATTGGGAAATTTTTTGGCGACCTTGTGAAAGGCTGCCGCTGCTGCCACCGGACCGTCTTTCAAATAGGTGGCCAAGCTAACTGCGTAGCCGCGT
>JBAXCM010000690.1:0-2076 GCA_037141475.1 Verrucomicrobiota bacterium
GATCCACAGACCCTCCGGCATGTCTTCGCGGCGGTCGTGGCGTTGCAGGAGCGGCTTGCTGAAAATACCCATGGACTTGGAAAATTGGTTGTGGTTGGAAACGCCAGGAACGGGCCAGAGGCGGCGTTGGCGCGAACCTAGCGGCTGAAGCGGCGCTCGACAACCCCCATTTGCACTCGGGCGGGGTGGTTCGTGAAAAATCCCCCCAGGACGTCGGCACCCTAGGGCCCTTGGGAAGGAATAGCATTTTTGTTAGATCAATTTCTTTGTCTGGCACCTTGACGTCTTGGGTCTGCACCGGTTGTGAGGCGGAAAAAAGGGCATATTTTTTTTGCAAAATGACTTGGAAATTTGACTGGAATAAATCATCTCTGCAAGCCCTCCAATCCGTATTGATGAATGAATTTGCAGAATTAGTGGATGCCCATTACCAAGCGTTGTTTCGCTTTGGCGTGTCATTGACGCGCGATGCGGACCGAGCGGCGGACTTGGTGCAGGAGACGTTTTGCATCTGGGCTGCCAAGGGCGACCAACTGCGTGACCGATCCAAGGCGAAAACCTGGCTCTTTACCACCTTGCATCGGGAATTTCTCGGACAACGGCGACGGGCCGAGCGTTTTCCGGAGCAAGAACTTGATGAGAAGACCGCAGCTGCGATATCGGCTCCGGAGGATGATGCGGATCGCCAGATGGATGCGCAACACGCTGTCGAGTTGCTGGGAGCTCTCGATGAGGCCTACCGGGCGCCAATGAGCTTGTTTTATTTGCAACAACACAGTTACAAGGAAATTGCGGAAATTCTGGATATTCCCATCGGCACGGTCATGTCCCGGCTTTCACGGGGCAAGGAACTGCTGCGGCGGCAAATGACAGCCGCGCCTTCCAGTGTGCCCAAAAACATCCTGCAACTCGAACCGGAGGCCCTGCACCACCGCCGTGGATAAGGAACAGGCCCGTTTCATTCTCCGCAGTTATCGGCCCGATGGTTCGGATGGGGCGGATCCGCAATTTGCCGCAGCCCTCCAACTGGCGCATGCTGACGTTGAACTTGGCCAATGGTTGGCGAGTGAGCGAAGTTTTGACGCTGCCTTCGCCGCAGCCTTGGGCAAAGTGAGGTTGCCCGCCAATCTCTGCCAGGACATTCTGGCCAGCCTGGCCACCGAGCGCGGGGGAATCCCCCAGGCCAGTGATCCAATGGATGCGGCAATGGTCGGCGCGCTCGCCTCCATCCAACCGCCCGCCACGCTGCGCGGCGAGGTACTCACCGCCATGAGCAGCAGCGCCAATATCGGAACGTCCCCTGCCAAGGGGCGTCACTTGTGGTTGTGGCGGCGGGGAGCCATCTCACTGGCTGCCGCAGCGGGTATCGTACTGGCGTTTGTGGCCACCCGTGGCGAGGCCCCATCAGGCATCAAACCGGCGGCGCAATTGCCCGTGGAGCTGGTTGAGACAGGCTTCATCCAGACTTTTGAGTCGCCACTTTTCAGTTTGGACGAAGAACGTGAAGACCACCCCGTGCTCCTCGCGCATTTGCAACAACGCAAACTCCCCTGCCCCTGCTGCCTGCCAAAGGGCCTCGCCGATGTCAAAGGCGTCGGCTGCCGCGAACTGGTTATCAATGGGAAATCCGGCTCGCTCATTTGTTACGACGACCCCAAAAATGGCGTCGTCCATCTGGTGGTTTTTCACCGTCATGATGTAAGCGGCGAATTGCCGCAACGCGAGGCTCCCGGGATCACCCAACACGGGTTGTGGACCGTCGCCTGCTGGGTGCATGATGAGAAAGTCTTCATGCTGCTGGGCAATGGCACCAGCGTGACCAAGTTTGCGGCGCTGTTCTGAGGTGCCCGCTGCAGATTCCTGCGACTTGGGATTGCACCCGCAGGCCCCATGCCTCATCAACAGCGCCGATGACAGGTCGGGAAATTCACGAATTACTGGATCAGGCGGGCGTTTTACCTAGCAAACAGCTCGGGCAAAATTTCCTAATAGATCCAAACATGGCCCGCTGGATCGTGTCCCAACTCGACTTCACCGCCGACGATGCGGTGGTGGAAGTGGGGCCCGGGACCGGGT
>JBAXCM010000691.1:0-2073 GCA_037141475.1 Verrucomicrobiota bacterium
CTGCCGGCTTTGAGAGGGCGGGCGGGGATGACGTGTTCGGTGAAGAACTGCGGTGCCCCGTGGTTGGTGTATTCTGCGACGAGCAGGTTCGCAGAATTCTCGACCACCCAGCAGCGGACATGGGCTGATCCATCGGAAAGCAGGCGCAGGCCTTGGCCGGAGGGCGAGAGCAGCGCAGCTTCGTAAACATTCATCTTGGTCGAACGAAAATCATTGCAGCCATTCGGCGTGGCATCGTCGCTCCAACTCCAGGTGGGCCTTTCGCGCGGGCCGGCCAGCAGTGAGATCGGCACACCTTTGACAAAGGCCGTGGCGGTGCCCTGCGCCCGGCCGATGTGGTCGTCGGGGTAGGCACTCCACTTGGCGTTGCGGCGCCATGTGAGCGTGTCGCATTCGCGTGGCAGGCGGAAGACCACGCCGATTTGTCGGGGATCGCGCTGTCCCTTTTCCGTAACGGCAAAATCGTAATCGAGCGTCAGCGTGCCGTCTTTGGCGAACTGGAAGATATAGGTTCCCTGAGCTTCCGCGTATGCGCCTTCGACGCGGACCGCCACGCCCTGGTCGGCCGTGGCTTCGGCTGTGATTGCCAACGCCTTCCAATTGCTGCAGGTCTCCGAATAGAGCTGCGACGGCGCTTCCATCCCACCGCCAGGACTGTCGGGAACGCTTGACAGCAATAACAGATCAGTACCGGTAAACGGGGCGGTGGCCATGCCGGTCGCGGCGTCGAAGGTGACGGTGAAGCCAGCTGTGCGGACGATGATTTTTCCGGCTGGCTTTTCCAGTGTGACCGGGCCGGGCTTGGCAGCGGGCACCGGCAGCGCGGTGCGCGGGTCGGTACCGAGCGCGATTTGCCAGACGTCGATGTTGAGGCCGCCGGGGCTGATGGCGCTCACTTCTAACATCTTGCCGGCGTCCGAGACGGGAATATCAAGCGTGCCGGTTTGGCCGGGCGGCACGGAGGTGGTTCGCGCGGTACCGGAGCGTTTGCCGCATTTCCATTCGAAGCGCATTTCCTTCAAGTCGGTGAATGTTTGATGGTTCTCAATGGTGAGGCGAACGGGCTTGTTGGCCGGCATGGAGGTTTCCTTCACGGCCAGTGGCGAGTAGGCATTCTTCATGTTCCAGTATTCCGGTTTCGGACGCCGCCAACCGTCGATGGGCCCCCATGGGCCGTAGCCGACAATTTTTCCGTTAGGCAAGAAAAACGTATCATCCACGCCGCTCCAGATGGCACCGCCGAGGCACCCTTTGGATTTGAGGATATTCTGCCACATGCCTGCCAACCCGAGGCCCCAGATATCTCGCAGGCCGGGATCGGTGGCCAGTTCGAGGCGGTTGTAGGAATTGAGATGGCAATACTCATCGAAGATCATCGGCTGCTTGGAGTCGGCATATCTGGCCGGGCCTTCCAGGCCGGGGTACTTCGCGTCGCAATATCCCGGATAGTGGTTGTTGCTGATGTCAAGGGGCTCGCCGCCGCCACCTGTCATGTCACTGAAAACAAGCAGGCGTGTGGGGTCCAATTGCCTCAACAACTTGGCCGAAGGCAGGAAATACTCCCCGAAGGCTCCGCTCTCGTTGGCCAACGACCACTGGGTGATGGAGGGGTGGTTTCGATAGGCTTCCAGCATTTCAAGGTGCTGTCGGGTGATCAGGTCAGGCACCTCCGCAGACGTGATTTTGGTCTGACCCGCCCAGCAGAATGGTCCCTCGCACTCGACGAAAAGCCCCAACTCGTCGCAGGCTTCAAGAAACTCCTCGGCTGGCGGATAGTGGGACGTGCGGATATAATTGCAGTTGGCCGTGCGGAAGAGTTCCGCGTCCTTGCGCCAGGTGCCCGGTGCCAGCGAGCGTCCATGCAGGGGATCGGCCTCATGACGGCAGATGCCGCGGAGTTTGACCGGCATGTTGTTGACGAACATCTGGTTGCCGCGCACTTCGACCTGGCGGAAGCCGACCCGCTGAATGACGGTCTCCAACAGCTTTCCGTCCGCCTTTAACTCGATGGTGAGCGTGTAGAGATTCGGGTGTTCACTGTCCCATTTGGCGGGACCAATTACCGGTATTTTG
>JBAXCM010000692.1:0-2065 GCA_037141475.1 Verrucomicrobiota bacterium
GTGATCTAATCCTTTCAGGATTGGGATTGGGCACGGGCTCCGTGTATTATGGGCTGCACGCGGTAATCGCCTCAATAAGTACGGAATTGGCTACGCCGGGAGCCAAAGCGCCGTCGCCGCTAAGCGCTCTGCCGGCGCACTCCATAATATCTCCTCGCGCCAGGTCATTGCGACGCTCAGACATGGCCCCTGTTTTTGCTAAGCAAGTCTGCCCATGAACCTCATCGGTTCATGGGGGGCAATGCGCGTACAAAATTCGGGGAAGTCTCATTGGGAACGGCCCCCTTTCTGGCGCTGCCCATCGGTCTCCTTGTAATCGCCTCGCCATCCGGGTGGCCGTAAACACCGTTGACAATGCCAAATCGTTCGTTAATACTTTCGTCAGTGCGGGTGTAGCTCAATGGTAGAGCTCCAGCCTTCCAAGCTGGTCACGTGGGTTCGATTCCCATCACCCGCTCCAACTCCACTCTAACCAATAGAATCAAGTCTTTAATGCGATATTCCCGTCGAGAATTGCAATCTCTACAACACTACCCTGCAACAAGTTCAAAGCTGTTCACTCGTTTTTAAGCACCTCCAGAACACGCAAAGAAAACGACTGACCATTGAGCACATACCACAAACTATTTTCGTCTTCCACTCATCACCGCGATGCACAATGATACGATAATGCGGTCTCCCAAAATAACGGCAACTCGGGTTTTGAATACGGGAGTCACGAGGGTTACAGTGACACCTCCATCAGCCCATCCTGCCCGCCATGATTAGCTCCCTCGCGCCAGGCAGCCGGATCATCGCGCGCGACGAGGAGTGGCTCGTTCGCCGGGTGGACCTCACTCCCTCCGGCGCCCATCTGCTTACCGTGACGGGCCTGTCCCCGCTCGTCCGCAACCGCGAGGCCGCGTTCATTGATCGTGTCGAGGAACTCGACGAGCCAATCCAGTTGGTTGACCCGAAAACCACCGTCCCGGCCCACGATTCGTCCCCTTTTTATCGCGACACGCGGTTGTTCCTGGAAGCGCTCCTGCGCCAAAGTGTGCCTCCGGACGCCCGTTTGACCCTCGGCCACCGCGGTGCGATGGATTTGCTGCCCTACCAGTTAGACCCGGCCCGCCTCGCGCTCCAGCAACCGAGACAGCGCATCCTCATCGCCGACGCCGTCGGCCTCGGTAAGACCATCGAGTGCGGCATCCTGCTCACCGAAATGATCCGGCGTGGTCGCGGTCGCCGTATTTACGGACATCAGGTCGTCCTGTCGCGATGTGGCATCGAGATTCGTGGGCGCAGCCGTAAACTCCGGATCAATTACCGCACCACGGAGGAACTGAAGAATTGGGCCACCGGCCTGCTCCGGGGCTTGTCGTTTGACGACTTGGACGCCGGGACGGACGATGACCAGGGCGTGCGCTCATTGGTGCATGGTGAACCGCCGGTTCTCAAGACCTGCGCCAATGAAACCGCCTTGGCTGAAGCCATTTCGGAGCACGTCAAACAGCTCATGGCCAGCGACCAGGCCAAACCCGAATCCATTTGCGTCGTCGCGGGCACCCACCGGGAACTGGACGAATATCAAAAATATCTCAAGCGCGTTTGTCCTGCCTTCCACCAGATCGAACCGGGCAAGCCGGAAGACTCGGCCACGCCCAGTCTGCGCCTGGCCACCGTTCATCGCGTCAAAGGTTTGGAATTCGATCACGTAATCTTGGCTGGAAAAATTGATGAGATGGATGCGGTGGACGAAACCTCCGAGCGCTTCCGTCAAAAACGCGCTTTGCTCTATGTCGCCGCCACGCGAGCCCGCTGTTCGCTCTTTGTGTGTCGAGCAGCCAGTGCCCGGTGACACCCTTACGCTGGCGACCAACTCTCTGTTGACCACATCATCCCGCGGGCAGTCGCTCCGGAACTGGATAATTGCATCGCAAATCTGGAGTTGCTTCCGCTCAAGGTGAACGAGTCCAAAAACGACAAGATCGGCGCTCGTCAGATCGACTTGGCCCGCAAGCTCCACTCCGCTGGCATCTTGTCCGAGGAGGACAAGCGAATGGTCGATGGCCACCCCCAGCGT